>NZ_JBMKHT010000023.1:0-65286 GCF_049238165.1 Enterobacter cloacae complex sp. IR5422
CAGGGCCAAAATCAGCCACGAAGAGACGATTTTGGGCTGAAAATTGGAAAATTGAGCCACAGGACGTCGATAAAGGACGGTTTGGGGCGTCATATCGGGAGCTGCGGACCACTTAATCGCAACTTCCCTAATAAACTGGATCTTTACGGGAAAGCGGTTGGTCTGCATTACTTCTCTGATGATGACAGCAACGATGGCGACCAGACCTATGCTCGTCTGGGCTTCAAAGGCGAAACAAAAATTAACGACCAGCTGACCGGTTATGGCCAGTGGGAATACAACTTCCAGGGTAACAACTCTGAAGGCGCCGATGCTCAGACCGGTAACAAAACCCGTCTGGCGTTCGCAGGTCTGAAATTCGGTGATGCAGGCTCCTTCGACTACGGTCGTAACTATGGCCTGGTGTATGATGCAATCGGCATCACCGATATGCTGCCAGAATTCGGTGGCGACACTGGCAAGAGCGATAACTTCTTCTCCAGCCGTAATGGTGGTCTGGCGACTTACCGTAACAGCGGCTTCTTCGGCCTGGTTGACGGTCTGAACTTTGGCGTTCAGTACTTGGGCAAAAATGACCGTGCTGATGCAGTACGTTCTAACGGTGACGGCTGGGCAACCTCAGTCAGCTATGATTTCGAAGGCTTTGGCGTTGTGGGTGCATACGGCGCAGCTGACCGTACCAACAACCAGCAGACTCTGGCCTGGGGTAAAGGCGATAAGGCTGAGCAGTGGGCAACTGGCCTGAAGTATGACGCAAACAACATCTACCTGGCAGCACTGTACGGCGAAATGCACAACGCCGCGCGTTTGAGCAGCAAAGGTTTCGCTAACAAATCTCAGGACTTCTCTGTTGTCGCTCAGTATCAGTTCGACTTCGGTCTGCGTCCATCCATCGCTTACTACAAATCTAAAGCGAAAGACGTTGAAGGCATTGGTGATGAAGATTTCATCAACTACATCGAAGTTGGCGCGACTTACTACTTCAACAAAAACATGTCCACCTATGTTGACTACCAGATCAACCAGCTGAAAGATGACAACAAACTGGGCATCAGCAACGATGACATCGTAGCACTGGGTCTCGTTTACCAGTTCTAATCAGAACACCACTTTGTTATATGCTTAATGAACAGGGCTTCGGCCCTGTTTTTTTATGCCTGACAGAAAATAATGGCGACTTTTGAAAAGCCGCACGCTTTTCGTCGCAAACGGTTGGCATTTTGTAAATCTACCGTTAACCTGATAGCGGATTTCACTTCTGTAATCACAATGGAACTTCGTCATGTTTGAGAACATTACCGCCGCTCCTGCCGACCCGATTCTGGGCCTGGCCGATCTGTTTCGTGCCGACGACCGCCCTGGCAAAATCAACCTGGGTATTGGTGTATATAAAGATGAAACCGGCAAAACTCCGGTACTGACCAGCGTTAAGAAAGCTGAGCAGTATCTGCTGGAAAACGAAACCACCAAAAACTACCTCGGTATTGATGGTATCCCTGAATTTGGTCGCAGCACCCAGGAGCTGCTGTTCGGTAAAGGCAGTGCAATTGTGAGTGACAAACGTGCCCGTACGGCACAGACCCCGGGCGGTACCGGCGCGCTGCGCGTGGCGGCGGATTTCCTTGCGAAAAACACCTCTGTGAAGCGTGTCTGGGTAAGCAATCCAAGCTGGCCGAACCACAAGAGCGTATTTAATTCTGCGGGTCTGGAAGTGCGTGAATACGCCTACTACGACGCAGCAAACCACTCTCTGGACTTTGACGGCCTGCTGGCAAGCCTGAGCGAAGCGCAGGCGGGTGACGTGGTGCTGTTCCACGGCTGCTGTCACAACCCAACCGGTATCGATCCAACGCTTGAGCAGTGGGAACACCTGGCGAAGCTGTCCGTAGAAAAAGGCTGGCTGCCGCTGTTTGACTTTGCCTACCAGGGCTTCGCCCGTGGTCTGGAAGAAGATGCTGAAGGCCTGCGCGCATTCGCCGCGGTGCATCAGGAGCTGATCGTTGCAAGCTCCTACTCCAAGAACTTTGGTCTGTACAATGAGCGTGTAGGTGCCTGTACGCTGGTTGCGGCTAACGATGAGACAGTCGATCGCGCGTTCAGCCAGATGAAGTCCGTTATCCGCGCTAACTACTCTAACCCGCCGGCACACGGTGCCTCTGTTGTTGCGACTATCCTGAGCAACGATGCGCTGCGCGCCATCTGGGAACAAGAGCTGAACGATATGCGTCAGCGTATTCAGCGCATGCGCCTGCTGTTTGTGAACACCCTGGCGGAGAAAGGCGCGGACCGCGACTTCAGCTTTATCATCAAACAGAACGGCATGTTCTCGTTCAGCGGCCTGACCAAAGAGCAGGTTCTGCGTCTGCGTGAAGAGTTCGGCGTGTACGCCGTAGCGTCTGGCCGCGTGAACGTTGCAGGCATGACGCCTGACAACATGGCGCCGCTGTGCGAAGCGATTGTCGCCGTACTGTAATTTGCGCCCATAAAAAAGCCTGCATGATGCAGGCTTTTTTTATTCGGGTTACCAGACAGGCATTTCATCCTGAAGGAACGGATTATGGAGCCGTTCATAGCCCAGCGTCGACATCGGACCGTGCCCAGGGATAAACGTCACATCATCACCCAGCGGCAATAACTTCTGTTTAATCGACTGAATCAGCTGCCCGTGATCGCCGCGCGGAAAATCGCTGCGTCCTACGCCACCTTTGAAAATCACATCGCCGGAAATCAGCAGACGAGACTGGTCATCAAAGAAGACGATATGGCCTGGCGTATGCCCAGGACAATGCAACACCTGTAAAGTCACATTCCCTATGCTAACGCGCTCTCCTTCGTTCAGCCAGCGATCGGGCGTCAGGGGCTGACACTCATCCAGGCCAAACATGCGGCTTTGGGCGGGTAACCCCTGTAGCCAGAACTCATCTTCTTTTTCCGGACCGACAATCGGCACGCCGTAGTGTTCAGCCAGTTCAGCCGCTGCGCCCACATGGTCGAGGTGACCATGCGTCAGTAAAATCTGCATAAGCGTCACGCCGCTGTCGGCGACTTCCTGCTTGATCTTCTCAGCGTCACCGCCGGGATCGACAAGCGCGGCCAGTTTAGTCTGTTCGCACCAGATGAGTGAACAATTCTGGGAGAACGCGGTAACCGGAATAATACGATAGTTCATACTGCTCCTGTGTTTCGTTATTACCAGTGCCGAACCGGACCGGTATCAATATGCACAAAGTTGCTGCTGGGGTAATATCCTACACCACCTGCGCGCATAGATAACGCAGCTTTGCGAATATTGGCTAACGAAACGCCCTCAATATGGAAATCCATTGCCTGTCCCTTCGTGTGATAGCTTTTTTTCGCTACCCCGCGACTGTGGGCGCGCAGTTCATTATTGGTATCAACAGAGCGATAACCAGAAATAAGCTGCACCGGCTTGCTGGTGCCCAGCAGGCCCTGAAGGCGGTAAAGCTGATCAAACAGTCCAGGGTCGATGGCTTTAATTTTATTCGCGCGGAAATCACGGAAAAAATGGTTAAGTCTTGCTAATTCATCCTGAATATAGCCTCTGCCATCGAAGAACTCCGCTTTTAACGACTCACCGGTATGAAGATTGTTGAGCGTTAAAACTCGCGGACGAGGTGTCGAGAGGGTGGCAAATGCTGGCGTCGGCAAGATGGCCGCTGCGCCAAGCGCAACACCACCTAACGCCAGCAGTTTGCGGCGATTAGCGTCAAATTTGTCCATGATAATCAGGTCTACAGGTAAAAGAAATCGTAATATGCTTAGCGCACGAAGGGCACCTTAACTGGCAAAACCGGGTACGTCAAGGCGCCCAACCCCAGTGAACACGCGGCTTGCAGCGATATAGCCCCTTATTCACCCTAACTTACGACAATCATTTTTCCCGAACTGCTTCATTTACCTGATTAATTGTTCCGCTTTTGGCAAAATTTGTGCGCCGGATCGCGCGGTGAGATCATAATTGTAAATATCTGTACGGTACTGAGTCCGCCCGTCTTCGCCCACAAACGCCGTCAGATAGTAAAGATTGACCGGAATATTGTGTCGGATATTAACGTAACGCGTATCCCCCTGCTTCAGGGCATCCGAAATGCGCGTATCGTTCCAGCCCGCATCCTGCAGCAGCATATTGGCCAGCTCCGAGGCTTTGTTCACACGCACGCAGCCAGAACTCAGCGCGCGCGTATCTTTCTGGAACAGGTTGTGGTTCGGCGTATCGTGCAGATAGATAGCGTCAGAACTCGGCATATTGAATTTGTAACGCCCTAAAGAGTTATGCGCCCCCGGTGCCTGCTGGAAACGGAACGGCAGGTTTGACGCCGTGATTGTCGACCAGTCGACCATATAAGGATCGATAGCCTCTTTACTGTTCCATCCACGCATCACCGTATAGCCATGACGTTCCAGATAACCCGGATCGTTCCAGACCTTCGGCAGAATGTCTTTACGCGCCAGCGTCGGTGGCACGTTCCACGGCGGGTTAACGACTACGTTATTGAGCGCGCTGCTCATCATCGGTGTTTTGCGGTCCGGACGCCCGACAATCACGCGCGACGCCAGTTTTTCGCTACCGTCCTGGTAATAGACCAGGGAATACGCCGGAATGTTAACCATAATGCCGGTAGAAAGGGTTCCCGGCAGCAGGCGCAAACGCTGGATATTGAGCGCCAGCACCCCTGCCCGCTGCGCAGGCGATACGTTCAGCCAGTCTCGCGTCGTCTGGCCAATGACGCCATCGGCTCCCAGTCCCTGAGCGGCCTGGAATTGCTTCACTGCCGCAACCAGCTCGCGATCGTATGCTGCGGGTTTATTGCTGACGGCAATCGCTTTTTTCTCTTTCACGGGCGCTGACGGGCTGACCGCCGCGTTTTGCGGATCGTCGCCTGGCAGGGCGATATGTGGCCCGCCGTCCAGAATACCGGAACGCGCCAGGATCTCGCGCAGGGCAGGCACATCGCTACTCCACTGCCCCGGACGCAGCGTCGCGGCGCCGCGCATCTGCGGCCATGGGCGCGAGTCGCCCACCAGCGTGAGGAGCGACTGGTGAAGCGTGGCGTATTGTGGATGCGCCGGTGCGAGGCTGGCAATAAAGCGCGGCAGCTCGCCATTATCCAGGGCTAACTGCCACTGGTTAATCACCGACAGCGCTGGCGTCGCGAGCTTATACGGCTTATCGCTGTACAGCCAGCGGTTGCCATTGACCGGAATACCCGCCACGAACTGCAGGTAACCCATCATGGCATCGGAAAGCACCACATCTCTCGCCTGCCCTGTTACGGCAGGATCGGTTAACAGTTCAACCCACTTTGTAAACTGCGGCTGAAACCCTGCAATTGCGACCTCCGCCAGCTGCTGCTGAAAGGCGCGCACGGCATCGCGGTTTTCCCACATCGGTTTCATATCGCGGGCGGCATAAAGCAGCGTGAGCTGATTGAGATAGACAGGCGTGTAGCCTGACGGCAGCCCCGACTGCAGCTGCTGGCTGAGCGATTCGGCGTCGATGCCTTCCGGCAGCGGTTTGATACCGGCCATGATCGCCGTCGCCGGAGACTGTTCCAGCGGCTGGGACAACGACGTAGGCTGCGCGCCCGTCGTTGCCGAGCTGTCAGTCGGCACAATTTCAGGCTCGTCGGCCTGGGCGGTTAACAGTGGAGCAAACATCACTGCCAGACATAAACTTAGCGCCGACAGCTGACGACCACATTTTTTCTTAAGCAACATCCCTTGCCCCCTGTTTTCACGACATGCCCATCACGTTGGGGCTTTCTTTCATTATAGGTAGACGGCTAAGCTGTTGCCTTACCTTATGTAAAGAAGTTTAAAGATAACGCAGCCCTAAGCACAAGTTAAGTTTAAAAAAAAGCGGCGCCAGAGCGCCGCTTCGGGTCAGAAGACACTTCAGGAAGCGTCCGCCGTGGTTTCCGGCAGTGACTCCGGCGGCTGCGGTGCAAAGCCACGCAGCCCCACAACGTGGACGTGTTCGCTGTTCTGGAACACTTTACGCACCAGCTTGTAGGTTGTCCCTTTTTCAGGGCTGATGTTCTCCGGTGCGGCAATGATGAGCTGCATATCGAGACGTTCGCAAAGCTCAAACAGCGTGGCAATGGAGCGCGCATCAAGACGCGCCGCCTCATCCAGGAACAGCAGTCGGCATGGGGAGATGTCTTTGCCGCGCAGGCGGCGCGCTTCGTCTTCCCAGCTCTGTACCACCATCACCAGAATCGACATCCCGGTACCGATCGCTTCACCGGTAGAGAGCGCCCCGGATTCCGCACGCAGCCAGCCGTCTGAACCACGGTTTACCTCTACCTCCATTTCCAGGTAGTTACGGTAATCCAGCAGCTCTTCCCCGATGGTTTGCGGCGTACGCTGTCCCATATCAATCTGCGGGTTCAGGCGCTGATACAGCTTCGCCAGCGCTTCGGAGAAGGTCAGACGGTTGCTGTTGAACAGATCCTGGTGCTGCTCGTGCTGCTCAGACAGCACTTCCAGCAGCGTCGCGTGGGCTTCACGCACGTTGACGTTGAGGCGCACGCTGTTCACCTGGCCAAACGACACGCTCTGCAGACCCTGGTTCAGCTGGCGGATACGGTTCTGCTCGCGCTGAATGGTTTTGCGGATGATATTCGCCACGCTGCGGGAGCTGATCGCCAGCTTCTGCTCGCGAGAAGTCAGCTCTTCCGTCAGGCGCCCCAGTTCGATTTCCATCTGCTCAATGGCTTCGACCGGATCGTCGGTACGGATAATGTCCTGACGAATACGCTCGCGCAGGTGCTGGTAAACCGCCACGAAGAACTGGATTTTACGTTCAGGGCGTTTCGGATCCTCTGACATACGCAGGACATCGCGCAGGTGTTCGTTATCCGCCACCGCCAGACGCAACGCACCCAGCGCCTTATCCGACATGGAACGCAGCTCATCGGCAGAGAGATACGCCAGCTCGCGACGGTGCAGACGACGCTCAACGTTATTGTCTTTCACCATGCGCATTACCGCGCACCAGCCTGCCTTGGCGGTCACGACCTGCTCGCGCATTTCATGGTAGTCGCGCTCCAGCTTGCGCAGGCGACGGGTCAGGTTATCCATCTCCGCTTCACAGAAGGTCAGCGCTTTTTCCAGCTGATTGCGACGCGCGCGGTTATTGCTGAGCTGAGCATGCAGCTCATCACGACGAATGCGCGCGCGCTCTTCCGCCCCGCTGTCGGCACGAACGCCGATGTCCTGAAGCTCTTTCTGCAGGTCGTTTAACAGCTCTTTCTTGGTGTCGAAGGAGCTTTTCAGCGAGGCCAGCACCTGGTTGTACTGGTTCAGCTGAGTGGAGTGGCTGCGCATCGCTTCGCGGGCGCGGGTACGCTCCGCTTCCGCCTGCTCAAGGCGCTGACGCAGCTTTTCATTCAGATCGCTGTTACCGCTCAGCATTTCTGCCGAATCGGAGTAGCCGAAGTGGGCGCGACGCTGCACCACCTCCGTCAGGGCGAACGCCTGCTGACGCGCCTCGCGCTGCACCTGCTGCGACCAGGCATAGTCTTCTTTTAACTGCTCGAACTGTTCCGGGTCGCTCTGCAGGACAGAGACAACCGGCTCCAGCTTCGCCAGTTGATTGCCATGCTGCTGCACGAAGCGCGCGGCTTCCTGCGCTTCATCCAGACGCTCCTGGATCTCATCCACGCGGTCGGCCAGCGTGTCATCCGCCAGCAGATTCAGGCGCGGCAGAATACGGTTAAGGGCCGCGACGCCCTCTTTTGCCTGCTCGAACTGGACGCGACTCTGCTGGTTGTCGCTTTCATGACTGGCAATCGCCCGTTCCAGCTCGCCACGGCGGGTATTGAGTTTGCGAATTTCGGCTTCCGGGTCGGCTTCGAAGGCCACGGCCAGATGGCTGCCGATAAAGCGGCTAAACGCCTGATGCAGACGCTGGGTTTTCTGCACGTCAAACGACAGCGTCGCAAAACGTTCAGACAGCGTCTCACGCTCGGCGTGCAGGCTTTCGATGCGGCTTTCACGCGCGGCGCGGCCAAACAGCGGCAGTTCCGGGAAGCGGGAATAGCGCCACTGACGGTCGGCGATTTTGACCACCACCGCTTTTTCCAGCTCGTCGACGCTGAACACGCTGTCATCGAACGACTGCGGATCCCCTTCGATCAGGTAGAGATCTTCCGGACAATCTTCCAGACCGGCAAGCTGCTCAGAAATCAGCGACAGATCCGGCACCACGATCGCGTTACGCGACGGGCCATACAGTGCCGAGAAGTAAGGCGCATCGTCCAGGCCTACATCGTCGTAAATCTCAGACAGCAGCACGCCGCCAAAACGCTCTGCCAGGGCATTGAGGCGCGGGTCTTCCGCACCGCCCGGCTGGCTTAAGCGCTCAATTTCTTCGTCGACGTCACGCTTGCGCGCGCCCACTTCATCACGCTCAACAATCGCCTCGCGCTCGCGCTCCAGCAGCTGCTGCAGGTATTCAGTGACTTCCTGGCTGGATTCGAACTGCTCGCCGCACTGCTCACTGAGCTGGTTAAGGCTGCTCTGGGCCGCCAGCCAGACCGGGGCACGCTGCAGAAGCGCTTGCGAACGGGACTGAAGCTGTTCCAGCTCCTGGCGCAGGGTCATACGCTGTTCGCTGGCGCTGGAGACCGTGTCTGAAAGCGCAGCGATACGCGCTTCCAGCTCCTGATGCAGGGCCTCAAGCTCGTCGAAATCGTAATGTTTACCCTGACGTTTGCAGAACTCGGCCAGCAGACGCTCGGCTTCCTGCTGCTCGCGCAGGCGCTGTTCCAGCTCGTTCAGACGCATACGCAGCGGCTGAACCTGCTCAGCCAGATGGCGCTGGTTCACGCCGTCGCGCAGCAGCTCGCGGGCAACGTCCCAGGCTTCGTTACGCGCCAGCGGGCCGTTAATCGCCACAACCAGCTGATAGGCCTGCTCAAACTGGCTGTGCGCCGTTTGCGCAACGCTCATTTTCTGTTCGAGGGAGAGCAGTTTCTCAGTGGCTTCCTGCTCTTTGGCCTGGAAGGTATCCAGCCACTCGTCGGCGCTTTCCGGCGTCAGGTCTGGCAGATGGCACAGCTCTTTCGCACGCTGTAATGCCTGCAGTGCCTGGGTGTACTGGATCGCGCGCGTCTGCTGCACGTCCAGCGCCTGCTGATAATCGGCAAGCTGGCTTTTCAGCTCATCCACTTCCAGCTCGGCCGCTTCGGCGCGGGCTTCGTTCTCTTCCTGCATCTCGGCGGCTTCGGCCACCACTTCATTTTGCTCTTCAAGACGAATTTGCAGCTCGTCGAGGTCCGCTTCATAGCGCTCGATTTTCTCCTGCTGACGAAGCGCGGTCTGCACCAGGTTCAGGTGATCGCTGGCGGCCTGGTAATCGGCTTCCAGGTCACCTTCAGCACCGTTGTGCTCACCGAGCTCGCGCGCCATTTCGACGTGCTTGTACTGCTCGGCCACCAGCTGTTTGCGGGAGGTAAACAGCTCGCGGCGGTATTCTAATGCCTGATCGAGGTGGACGCGGCGCTCGTTGGCGTGGCGCATGTAGTCCGCCGCCACGTAGTTAGTGGCTTCGCTGATCAGGTGTTTAAACAGATCGCGGTCAGACTGGGTCACGCGAATCGCTTCCAGCGTCATGCGGTTTTCACGCAGCGCCGCCTCCATGTCCTGGAAGGCCTTACGCACGCCGCTGTTTTCCGGCAGCAGGTAGTCGCGCAGGGAACGGGTAATGGCGCTGGAGATACCGCCGTACAGGGACGCTTCGATCAGGCGGTAGTATTTGCTACGGTCTGATGCCGTGCGCAGACGACGCGCCACCACGCCGAGATCGAACATCAGCGAGTGGTAGTCTGTAATCGAGTTGAACTGCTTGAACTGCACGCCTTCGATCGCTTCGAGCTTATCTTTCAGCTCCTGCAGCGTCAGCACGCGCGCCTGGCGCTCGTTCAGGGTTTCCGTCAGCAGCGCCGTCGGCTGTACAGACGTTGGCAGCCCCTGGATGGCGAACGGTTTAATGTCGACTTTACGGTCGCGACCGGCAACCTGCTGCAGGCGCACGCCCACCACCACGCGCTGATGGCGGGAGTTAATGACGTCCAGAACCGAATAACAGACGCCGGCCTTCAGCTTCCCGTGCAGACCTTTATCACGGGAACCGCTTGTGGCCCCCGCTTCGGTGGTGTTACGGAAGTGAAGCAGCGTCAGATCAGGGATCAGCGCCGTGACAAACGCCGCCATGGTGGTGGATTTACCCGCCCCGTTACCGCCGGAGAGCGTCGTCACCAGCTCATCCAGATCGAACGTTCGGGCAAAGAAGCCGTTCCAGTTAATCAGCGTCAGTGAGCGAAATTTACCGCGTTCAATCATTACTCTTCCTCCCCGCTATCCGGCAGATTCTCTTCATGCTCATCATTGAGCTGCAAATGGTTTTCCACCGGCATCGCTTCACCGTCGCGGATCATGCGAAGCTGCGCTTCACGCGCGTCATCGCCCGCACGCACGTCGGCGCCGAAGCGGAAGACAGATTCCGTAATGCGGAATTTGCTGCTGTCGTGCCCCATAAACCAGACCATCCCCAGACGACGCAGACGGTTCAGGGAAGAGCGGACTTTTTCCTGTAGTTTCTGACGGTCGAGATCCGACCCCGTGGAGCGGTTGTTCACCAGCTTGAGCAGCTTGCTCTCATCTGCCAGCGTCAACAGCTCGTCGTAAAGTTCCTGCTGGGTGAAGATCCCTTCATTCGCCAGACGTTCCGGGCTGAGGTAGAGGTAGCAGAGAATTTTGCCGACCATCATATCCAGCTCGGAGAGCACGGAACGCGGAATCAGCGTCGTGGAGCGCGGGCGCAGGTAGAAAAACCCTTCCGGCGCGCGGATAAGCTCCACGTTGTAGCGGGCGTAAAACTCTTCCAGGTACTCCTGGAAGTCCATCAAAAAGGCGTGATTATCCAGCTCGTCTAAGCCAATGTGACGACCGGCACGCAGCTGGCTGTCCAGCGCCGGAAATAACGGATTCGCCAGCGCCTGTGCCAGCTTAACCGGCATCACTTGTTCAATATTTGTCAATGACATGCGCCTGTACCTTGGCTCCGTAATCGTTAATTGGCTGCCACTTCGGCGGCAGTCCGGTGAAATCGGCTTGCGCGATACCCAGGCGAACGGCCTGGTCTACCACAATGCGGGCAACGTCGAAGTGGCGCGCGCGAGGATATTGCGCCAGATAGTCGCGCACCACGAGCCCCAGATCCAGCGGAGCTTGTCTGGTTTTGTAGACCGCGAGCTGTTCTTCGATCATCGCCGCAAGCTGTTCGCGAATTTCGTTAAATTCTTCGTATTCCAGATCCGGCGGCAGTTCACCGGTTACCTCTTCATCACGCAATGCCATCTCTTCGTCGCGCATATCCAGCAGACGATCGGCATTGGCGTAGGTCAGCGCCCACGGCGCATCGAAATAGGTCTGCACCGACTGGCGCAGACGCTGGGCAAAGACGCGGTTTTTATCCATATCGATCGCGGTACGGATAAATTTATGCACGTGTCGGTCGTAGCCGATCCACAGGTCGATCGACTGCTGGCCCCAGCTGATGATGCGGTCCAGTTTACTCTGCAGGTCGAACACCAGACGGTCGATAAAGTGCAGATCGTCGTGCGCCAGCGTCGCGTCCTGGATGCGCAGCAGGTTCGCCTGCAGCTTATCCCCTGCGGCTTCCAGCGTATCCTGCAGCTCACGCAGCGTACCGGAGGTTTCTGACAGCAGAAGTTCACAGCTGGAGATGGCTGCACGCCAGTCTTTATTCAGCAGCTGTGCGATATCGTCTTTGACCTGCTGCTGCTGTTCGTCCATCAGGCGCTGGGTCAGATCGATACTGTCGAAGATTTCCGCCACCGAGTATTTCAGCGGTGCATAGACGTTTCGGTGCCAGTGGAATTCGTCACCGTCTTCATCTGCCGCATCGGCGGCGCGCTTAAGCTCACCGGCCACGATCGACAGCTGCATGGACAGACGCAGCGTGGAAAATTCGCGCTGGCGAATGTAGTAATCGGTGATGCCGATGCCCAGTGGCGTCAGGCGATAGATGGCGTTTCCTTCCGCCTGCTCGCTGGTAAAGCGGTTCAGCAGACGTTGACGCACCATATCGTTAATTGCGTTGTTGGCACGCACGCTAATGGTTTCGCTGGTTTGCTCAAACGCATCACTGACATGGCGGAACGCGTCCACCAGTTCACCCTCGCTCATTTCCCCATCCAGCCGCTCGCCGTTCAGCGTGGCAACCGCCAGCAGGAAAGAGAGTCTGTCTACCGGCAGCGAGATGGAGAAATCGTTTTTCCTGGCCCAGGCAACCAGTTCGGGGACTGTCTGGGAAAATTCACTCATAGGTTATCCTTGCATCTGCGGCTTGTGCGCGGTGACGTGAATATAGCGGCCAAGGCTGACAAAAGGCTCCTGGCGGCAATACCGCGTTTCCAATTCTGTTAAGGTGTCAAAACAGTCACGCTGTTTGTGTTTTTCACGCAGATAATCATGAAACACCCTGACGCCCGTCTTCCCGACAATCTGCCAGCCAATCGCTTCCAGCCAGCCATAGACCTGCTGTGGATCGCGCGGATAGTCCGGGGAAAGCGTGCGTTTTTTCTTTTTGGGCATCCCGACCTGAACATAGTCGAAGTTTCCCGCAACCATGTTGTGCATCAGGAAGCCGTTAGCATTGTAGAACATCAACGACAGCGTGCCGCCCGGGCGCAACATCGACCACAGGGTTTGTAACACGCTTAGCGGATCGGCAACCCACTCCAGCACCGCATGAAACAATATCAGATCAACCTGGGTTTCCAAATGCTGTGCGATGTCCTGAGCGGCGCATTGTATAAAATGCATGTTGTCGCTCACACCTTTCTCTTCTGCCGCACGCGTCGCGCGGGCGACCATTTCAGCAGAAAGATCGCAAAGCGTGACGTGATGACCGCGTTCCGCCATTTTTATGGCCGTCTGCCCTTCACCGCCTCCGGCATCCAGCACGCGCAACGTTTGACCACCAAAGGTAGCCAGAATGGTGTCCAGATCCTGCCAGAGGATCGTCTGACGGAGCTGCCCTTTCGTGGTGCCATAAATGTTGCGCGAAAACTTTTCCGCGATGTCATCAAAATTGCGATCCCGCATTGGGAGAGTTCCACTCGCTAACTGCAAAACCGCTATTTTGTCACACCCGCGCGGAGAATGAACCTCTCTGGTGTAATATCACCGTCAATCACCTGCTATATGGTCAAAAAAGGAACCAAAAAGGATGCTTTTTACCCTTAAGAAATACATTGGAGGGATGATGCTTCCCCTTCCGCTGCTGCTCATCATCATCGCGCTGGGGCTGGCGCTGGTGTGGTTCAGTCGCTTTCAGAAGAGTGGCAAAACGCTGATCACGTTCGGCTGGTTGGTCCTGCTGCTGCTGAGCCTGCAGCCGGTGGCTGATGGTCTGTTACGCCCCATCGAAAACAGGTACCCGACATGGCAGGGAAATCAGAAAGTGGCGTACATCGTTGTGCTGGGCGGCGGATATACCTGGGATCCTGACTGGGCCCCCAGCTCAAACCTGATCAACAACAGCCTGCCGCGGCTAAACGAAGGCATTCTCCTCTGGCTGGCGAATCCGGGATCAAAAATGATCTTTACCGGCGCGGCGGCCAAAACGAACCCGGTGAGTACGGCGGAAGCGGGTGCCCGGGTCGCGGAATCACTCGGCGTACCGCGCTCCTCAATCATCACGTTGGACAGCCCAAAAGATACTGAAGAAGAAGCTGCCGCAGTGAAGCAGGCGATTGGCGATGCCCCGTTCTTACTGGTGACCTCCGCCTCGCACCTGCCGCGCGCGATGATTTTCTTTGAAAAACAGGGCCTGCACCCGCTTCCCGCACCGGCGAACCAGATGGCCATCGACGCGCCGCTTAATCCGTGGGAGCGGGTAATCCCCTCCCCGGTGTGGCTGATGCACAGCGATCGCGTCGGTTATGAGACGCTCGGACGCCTCTGGCAGTGGCTGAAAGGTTCCTCAGGCGAGCCAGGGCAAGAGTGATTTAGTCGCCAGATCGAAGTTTGCGCGATTAAAGCGTCCGGTGTTAACCAGCTGCGCAACTTCGTCCCAGAGCAGGTAGAGCCAGCGCCGCCAGAGAAACGCTTCCGCAACGGGGGCGCGTTGAAGGTAATGCCACAGTAAACCTTCCGCCGCCCCGCTGTCGCTGAGCCTGAACAGCTCATATTCGCGCGGAGCCCAGAGCATGATCCCCGGCCCCACCATCGCCAGAAGCTGATCGCTGCGGGGGTCTTTCAGCATACTGCGCAGGGTGAAGTTACCGTGGATCAGCACGCAGTTATCGTTAAAACCTTCGAACAGCGCCGGTAAACACTCCCGGGTGCGAAAGAGAATACGTTTGTCCTGCATGGTTAAACCGGTATTGTTGAACTGGTTAAGCGTTCCCCACAGCACTTCAACCCGCTGGCGATACCACAGCGGCCAGAGATTTTCCTGAGTGCTGTCGACCGGCCCGACAAGTCCGCGGCTATCCTGACGGTGCCACGCCAGCAGCGCCTCGACAATCTGGTCTTTCAGCTGTTCCCAGCGTTCCGGCGTTCGCGCGGGCGCTTCCACGGGTACACCACGTAAACGTTCAATTAGCAGTACGTCCGGGCCGGGGTGTTCCTCATGGGTCATCACGCCATACACCGTCGGCATACGCACGGTTCCCTCCCGCGCCAGCATCGACATTTTCCATGCAAGCTGCCTGGCAACGCCGGGTGACGTGAAACTCCGTGCCATCAGCGGCATTGGGTTACCCTCACTGTCGTACAACGACCAGAGCGCGGTATCGATTTTTTCACTCACGCATTCGACCCGGCTTAACTTTTCACCCAGCAGATGGCTAAGTTCGGCACGCAGCTGTTCCATATGAGATTACCCCCATTAAGACTACTGCTTTTATAATGAGCGTCCTTAATGAAGATGTCACCCGGAAGAGATCAATCAGGAAAAAGAAAGTGAAAAATAAACCGGAGAGTGCATCTCTCCCAACGGAGAGATGCCGGTAAGATTAACGCAATTCAGCGCGAACGCGCTCAAGATCTTCAGGGGTGTCTACGCCCGTGCCGGGGACTTCCTCAGCAACGGCAACGTGAATTTTCTCGCCGTACCAGAGCACGCGGAGCTGCTCCAGCATTTCGATATGCTCCAGCGGACTCGGGGCCCAGGCCACATAACGGCGAATAAAGCCGGCGCGATAGCCGTAGATCCCAATATGACGCAGGAAGGTATCACCGATGGTCTCTTTAGAAAGCGCAAAGCGATCGCGATCCCACGGGATCGTGGCACGGGAGAAATAGAGCGCATAGCCTTCCGCATCCATGACGACCTTCACCGCATTCGGGTTGAAAGCTTCTTCTGCATGATGAATGGGTACCGCCAGCGTGGCCATTCCGACCTGACGCTGCGCCAGGTTTTCGGCCACCTGACGGATAATGACAGCGGGGATCATCGGCTCGTCACCCTGCACGTTTACGATAACCGTATCATCACTGAAACCGCATTTCTCAACCACTTCTGCCAGACGCTCGGTGCCGGACTGGTGATCGGCGCGGGTCATGCATACCTCACCGCCTGCCGCCTCAACAGCACGAGCGACATCCGGATGATCGGTGGCAACAATCACGCGGTCAGCACCGGATTCACGCGCACGCTCAAGGACATGCACAATCATCGGCTTGCCGTTGATATCCACCAGCGGCTTACCCGGCAGACGCGTTGAGGCATAACGCGCAGGAATAATGACAACAAAACTCATGGTTTGCTCTCTTCTGCCACCAGGGAACGGGCTTCGTTTTCCAGCAATACAGGAATACCGTCGCGCAGCGGGAAAGCCAGGCTGTCCAGCTTGCAAATGAGCTCTTGTTTGTCCTGGCTGTAGTAGAGTTTGCCGTTGCATACCGGGCAGGCAATAATTTCAAGTAAACGGTGATCCATAGTTCCTCCGTATGGGTAATCGCTAAAGCTTAACACATTCCTTTTTCAGGGCGTGCCTGTTTCCCAGCCACTTCGACAGGATGTAAACAATCCGTCAGGTACCCGGCCCAGCGTCACGTCGTCGGCCCCCTGCCAGCGCGCGAATTCGCTAATGGCGGACGTTAACCCTTTTTCCAGGCTCGCCGTCACCCTGACGCCCTCTTGCAAATAAAGCGCAATGATTTCAAGCGTGCCGGTCTTGCGGTGCATTTTGGCATCCATGCGCCCGACCAGCTGCCCCTTATGCAGGAGCGGTAAAACAAAGTAGCCATACTGGCGCTTTGGGGCCGGGGTATAACATTCCAGCCGGTAGCTGAAATCAAAGAGCTGCTCGGCGCGTTTTCTGTCCCAGACGACCGGGTCGAAAGGCGACAATACCGCGCTGTGGGTCGCCTGCAGTTTCCCCTCCAGGGCCTGAGGCAATAGCGGGAGGAGATCCGCATGTAGCCACATTTCGCCCAGCGTTTCCACGGTAACGGGAATGACGCGCTGTTCGCGTTGCCACATGTCCAGCAGCGGTTTCAGCGCGGGCTGGCGCAGGCGATAATAATCTGCCAGCCATTGCGAGCGAAAAATCCCCAGACTACGGGCGCTGTTTTCTAACATAATGGCCTCAGCCGCCTCTTGGGTAAGCAGGTCGCGCTCGTCGTCCCAGTGGGGCATCACGCGATGCGTGAGGTCGTAGACACGCTGAAAATTTCGCCGCTCAATCACCATGACTTTGCCTGAGGTAAACAGGCCTTCGAGATGACGCTTGTGCGGCTTCCACTCCCACCAGCCGCTTGTACCTTTGCGCGGGTGTTCAAAATCGGCGGAGCGTACAGGACCGTTTTCCTGAATATGCGCGATGAGCTGCTCTATTTCAGCCGCATGTTCCTGCATCCACGCCTGTCGGTATTTCCAGCCCATCTTTTCCGGCGCAAGCATACGGTGACGCACAAGGGCAAAATCGCTGCGTGGAAGGAAGCAGGCTTCGTGCGCCCAGTACTCCATCAACTCCCCCTTGCTGAGCGCCTCATCCAGCCACTGAGAAGGATAGCTCCCCAGGCGGCTGAACAGCACCAGGTAAGGGCTACGTGCCACAATATTAATGGTGTCGATCTGGAGTAGCGACATGCGCTGTACGGTAGAGAGAATATCGGCAGGCTGCGCGCGGCGGCGGGGCTTTTTGAGCAGCCCCTGCGCGGCAAGGTGGAGATTACGTGCGGCTGAGAGCGAGAGTTGCGGTAAAGACATGCGTTTTCCTGTCAGTCAAAGCGCCACCAGAACCGCGTAAGCCTTTAGTGCACCAACGCAATCAGTTCCTTGAGCAAATGTTCCGGCTGCTCACCGCTGAGTTCGGCGTCAACCGGCAGATACCACCAGTTATCTTTCGCAAAGGCGCGGCATTTCACCGCATCTTTTTCGGTCATGATCAGCGACTGCCCGGGTACGGTCAGGGCAGCGACCTGCCCTTCCACCAGCGCCTGGTGGTCGGCCAGCGGAACGCGTTTTTTCAGCCGGGCACCACACTGTTCCAGCGTCGCGAAGAAGCGCGGCGGATGACCAATGCCCGCCATCGCTACCAGTGAAGGCAACTCTGAAACCGACCGGCGTTCACCCGTCACCAGGTTGATTGCCAGACCCGGCTGCAGGTGCATCGGGATTTCACCCGTTTTCGCCTCACCACCGTTCACGATCACCGCATCAACGGACTTCAGACGCGAAGCGCGTTCGCGCATGGGTCCGGCAGGTAACCACCAGCCGTTCCCAAAACGGCGAACCCCGTCGATGACCACAATCTCTTTATCTCGCGCCAGGGCATAATGCTGCAGACCATCGTCAGTGATAATGATCTGTACCGCATGTTCGGCAAGCAGGGCCCGGACGGCATCGCTGCGCACCGGGGAGACCGCAACAGGGGCGCCAGTACGCTGGAAAATCAATACCGGTTCATCACCCGCTTCAGCCGTCGTGGTTTCCGCCGTCAGCAACAGCGGGTAATGCGCCGCTTTACCACCATATCCCCGCGATACCACGCCCGGGCGTATACCGCGCTTTTGCAACTGCTCCACCAGCCAGATCACCACCGGCGTTTTGCCGTTGCCGCCCGCCGTAAGATTACCGACGACCACAACGGGCACCGGCGCGCGCCAGGCCCGCTTCACCCCAAGACGATAAAGCAGACGGATAATGCCGCTCACCAGGCCGTAGAGCCAGGAGAGCGGCAAAAGCAGCAGCCACAGCGGGGATTCACCGGACCAGATGCGTGCAATCATTCGCCGAACTGCATCTTATGAAGCTGAGCGTAAACGCCGCGGTGTTCCAGCAGATCAGCATGGCTTCCTCGTTCAACAATGACCCCATCCTCAACCACGACGATTTCATCAGCCTGCTCGATAGTCGACAGACGGTGCGCAATCACCAGCGAGGTGCGGTTCTTTTGCAGCTCATCCAGCGCCGACTGAATCGCGCGTTCAGATTCCGTATCCAGCGCAGAGGTCGCTTCGTCCAGGATCAGTATCGGGCTGTCGCGCAGCAGCGCTCGGGCAATGGCAATACGCTGACGCTGCCCACCAGAGAGCAGTACACCGTTCTCGCCGATGATGGTATCCAGACCGTTATCCATCTTGTTGATAAAGTCCATCGCGTAGGCCATACGTGCGGCGTTCTCAATCTGCTCGCGGCTGTACTCTTCAGTGCGTGCATAAGCAATATTGTTTGCCACGGTATCGTTGAACAGGTGCACGTTCTGGGAGACCAGCGCCACCTGGTTACGGAGCGACTGCAGGGTATACTCCCGCAGATCGTGACCGTCTAACAGAATTTCACCTTCGTCAATGTCGTAGAAACGGGTGATCAGGCTGGCAATGGTCGATTTACCCGAGCCGGAACGGCCTACCAGCGCAACGGTTTTCCCCGCCGGAATGGTCAGGTTGATATTGCGCAGAGCCGGTGTTTCACGACCAGGATAGGTAAAGGTCACATTGCGGAACTCAACGTCGCCGTTCGCGCGCTCAATGACGCGTTTGCCTTCATCTTTTTCCTGCTCGGAATCCAGAATGCTGAACAGGGTCTGACAGGCCGCCATCCCACGCTGGAACTGGGCGTTGACGTTTGTCAGTGATTTCAGCGGACGCATCAGGGCGATCATTGAGGAGAAGACCACGGTGATGGTACCCGCCGTCAGCGTCTCCATGACGCTCGGGAAGCTTGCCGCATACAGAACGAACGCCAGCGCCAGTGAGGCAATCAGCTGAATAATCGGGTCGGAGATAGAAGAGGCCGAGACCATTTTCATCCCCTGCAGACGCATTTTGTTGCTCACTTTATCAAAGCGTTTGGTTTCAACGTCCTGACCACCAAAAATCAGCACTTCTTTATGCCCTTTCAGCATCTGCTCTGCGCTGGTAGTCACCTGCCCCATCGTATTCTGCATATTCTTGCTGATATTACGGAAGCGTTTTGAGACGACGCGGATAGCAATAGAAACCACAGGTGCCAGAACGATAAGGATGAGCGACAGCTGCCAGCTGTAGTAGAACATCATCACGAACAGGCCGATAATCGACGCGCCCTCGCGCACAACCGTAATCAGCGCGCTGGAAGAGGAAGAGGCAACCTGCTCGGAGTCGTAGGTGATCCGCGACAGCAGCGTCCCGGTTGACTGCTTGTCAAAGAACGCAACCGGCATGCCCATCATGTGACTGAACAGTCGACGGCGCATGGTCATCACCACTTTCCCGGATACCCAGGAAATGCAGTAGCTGGAGATATAGCTGGTGATACCGCGTAAGATCATCAGTCCGATAACCACCAGAGGCATCCATAGCAGCACTGAGCGATCCGTTTTACCAAAACCGTCGTCCAGTAACGGTTTGAGAAGCGATAGCATAAAGGTATCGCTGGCTGCGTTGAGGATTAACGCTACACCCGCCACGATCAAGCCTGCTTTAAAAGGGGCAATCATCGGCCAGAGTCGGCGGAACGTTTGCCACGTGGAGAGATCTTTGTCGTTATGCATTCAAAAAACCAGCATTGTTGAAATAGCCGCATATTCTACCCGTTATCGACGGGCGCGCCAAACCACTGATGATACCAACGTGGTAAAATTTGCTCTCGCAAGCGCCGGATTTGCCAGTGATGTTGCGAGAATGTCACCGATATTTGTCCTGAATGAGGGGTATCGTGCCAGATATATCCCTCTTTTCGATAACGTCGAACGACTTTTGCCGACGGGAAGTGCCATGCGTTATAACGGGCCGCAGAATCCAGGGCGATCTGTCCTTCCACCCGCTGTACCAGCGGCAATGAAGACGAGGTATTGCTGCCATGATGGGGGACCTGTATGAGCGTGGCCCTCAGATGACGCCAGTAATGGCTAAGCATAGCCTGTTCCGCCTGCACTTCAATGTCCCCTGTTAGCAGAACGCTTTGCTCCCCGTCGTCCACCTTTACCACACAGGAATGGTTATTCCCCTGGGCCGGGTAATTTTCAGGAGGCCAGTGGACGGTGAAGGTTAATCCCTGCCATTCCCATTTCTGCCCACGAAAACAAGGGCGGTGTCCCGTCCTGCGTAACGGGCTTCTTACCCATATATCCGGCCATGCTTTTTGCAACGACGCGAGGCCTCCTGCATGGTCGAGGTGTTCATGACTGAGAATCACTCCTTCTGGCCGTAGGTGATGCCAGCGAAGCCAGGGAATAATTAACCGCTGCGCGCTGTCTCCGTCCGGCCAGGCGAGCCCGGTATCATAAAGAATGGCTTTTCCCTGCCTTTCAATGACCATGGCCAGCCCCTGCCCCACGTCCAGCATATGCAGCGTCCAGCTCTCGCTTTTTTCCGCTCGCCAGAGGGGAAATGTCAGCAGGACACTGCCTGCAAGACAAACGGCAGGAACGGTTTTCCAGGCACGAAAACGCCAGGCAATAATACTCAACCACGGCAGTAATGCCATGATTTGCCAGCGTTGATCGACATTCTGCCAGCCATCTGGCAGGCGCATCAGTAGCCAGAAGAGTCCCGCAAGCGACTTATCGGCGGCAAACCAGATGGCACTTTCTACCGCAGCCAGCGGTAGCAAATGGAGCAGCATACCGAGCAGGATCAGCGGGACGGAGACAAACGTTACCAGGGGAACGGCAAAGAGATTCGCGACCAGGGAGGAGAAGCTGAAGCCATGGAAAATCAGAACCTGTAACGGCATGAGCAGCAGCAACATCCCGACCTGCAGATAAATCAGGTTCAGTAGCGGCCGCATCCTTCGTGTCCAATTCCAGTCGGGAAGAGGCAGCCACTGAAACCAGAAAATCAGCGCGGCGACGGCAAAGGCTGACAGAACCAGACTCTGCGAAAGTACGGCCAGGGGATCGTTAATCAGTATCGCCGCGATGCAGCAGCTCCAAACCTGCCAGGGAGACCACTGACGGCCAGTAATCCGCAACATAGCAAGCACCGCAAGGGCGATGATCGTCCTCAGCGCAGGCGGTTGCAGACCGGTAAGCCAGGCGTAGAAAGCAGCAAAGAACAACCCGGCAAGGAGAGGCATTTGCCAGTGGACGCGGTGGCTGGGTAATAAAAACTGGAATCCACGTGCAAGTAACCAGACGAGAGAGGCTGCCAGCGCGATATGCAGACCCGAAATCGCCATCAGATGCAGCGTGCCGGTTTCCCGCATCAGGTCTTTTATTTCACGGGGTACTTCCAGGCGTTCTCCCATCCCAAGCCCCAGGATAACCGCTCCCCATCGGTAAGCTGAAAGTCGGTTTTGCAGCGACATCAGATATTGCGCTCGCAGGCTGCAGCGCCCGTCGACGATCTCCGCACGGGTGAAGCGCCCGCTCAGCGTTTGATGTCGGGCAAAAGCGCTGCGCTGAGCATCATAACCGCCGTCGTTGAGTTCGCCGTGTGCAGGCCTGAGCCTGAGCGTCACGCTCCAGCGCTGCCCTGCACACGCCTTTTGCGGCAGATAATTGCCATACAGCGTTACGCCGGTAGAGGCCCACCAGCGCTTGCCATTGACGCTTAGAATGCTTCCCTGATGCTGAGTGGCGCCATCAGTCGCGGTGAGCTCTATCTCAGCCTGCACGGCCCCCGTTGTTAAATGCTGCATCGGCCAGACGCTCTCCTGCGCGGCCAAAATGCCCCAGGCACAAAATAACAGCGTCATACCCGCATACTTCAGTCGACTGTTTTGCCATGCAGCAAGCGCTAGCCCGCCAGCCATCATTACCCACACGGTGTTGGGGGAAGGCAGTTCAGGTAACCAGAGTAACGGAACTATCGCCAGAATGGCGCAGATGCTAAGCGCGGGAATTCCCATTGCTACCTCCCTGTTTCAGGGTGGCAGTATGCAAGCAGGCTGAGCGGTCGTCAGGTGTGAAGAATACGATTTACGGCAAGCGCAGCAAGGTATTTAACGGGTTGCAGAAAACGAAACGGAAAATGCGGGGCACCTTCAGAAAGAAAGCGACAGCGACAAAAAAAGCACCCGCAGGTGCTTTCTTTCGAACCCAGTTTAACCGGCTGGCTAAACTCAGTTGCCGTAAATATTGGCGCGATCGCGCAGTTCTTTACCCGGCTTAAAGTGTGGAACGTACTTACCTTCCAGTTCGACTTTATCGCCAGTTTTCGGGTTACGCCCGGTACGTGGAGCACGATAGTGCAGAGAAAAACTACCGAAACCGCGGATTTCAATGCGCTCGCCCTGGGCAAGAGTGGAGGCCATATGCTCCAGCATCTCTTTTACGGCATCTTCCACTGCCTTGGCAGGGATATGCGGTTGCTGACTGGCAAGTCTTTCAATCAATTCTGACTTGGTCATGATTCCTCCGGTTCCTTTCAAACCAATTAGCTGAACAGCTCATTAAACAAGGGCGGCCGTAGCCGCCCTTTGTTATTGATTACAGGACGAATCCTGTAATCTGTCAAGTTTGCTCCTCATCCTTCGCGCTGTAAATGCGTTACAGCGCAAATGATGCTGAGAACCTGATATTACTCGCCTTTAGCTGCTTTGAAAGCTTCAGCCATTGCGTTGTTAGAGAAGTTTGCATCTTCCTGTTTGTTAACAGTTGCGATTGCATCTTTCTCATCAGCTTCGTCTTTAGCACGAACAGACAGGCTGATTGCACGGTTCTTACGGTCAACACCGGTGAACTTAGCTTCAACGTCGTCGCCTACGTTCAGAACCAGAGTGGCATCTTCAACGCGGTCACGGGAAGCTTCAGAAGCGCGCAGGTAACCTTCAACGCCGTCAGCCAGTTCTACGGTTGCACCTTTCGCGTCAACTGCAGTGACTTTACCGTTTACGATTGCGCCTTTCTTGTTCAGTGCAACCCAGTTGTTGAACGGATCTTCTGCGAGCTGTTTAACGCCCAGGGAGATACGCTCACGCTCTGCGTCAACCTGCAGAACAACTGCAGCGATTTCGTCGCCTTTTTTGTATTCACGAACTGCTTCTTCGCCTGCAACGTTCCAGGAGATGTCAGACAGGTGAACCAGGCCATCGATGCCGCCGTCCAGGCCGATGAAGATACCGAAGTCAGTGATAGACTTGATTTTACCTTCAACACGGTCGCCCTTGTTGTGGGTTTCCGCGAACTGCTGCCATGGGTTGTTTTTGCACTGCTTCAGGCCCAGGGAGATACGACGACGTTCTTCGTCAATATCCAGAACCATCACTTCCACTACATCACCAACGTTAACAACTTTGGATGGATGGATGTTTTTGTTGGTCCAGTCCATTTCGGAAACGTGCACCAGACCTTCAACGCCTTCTTCGATTTCAACGAAGCAGCCGTAGTCAGTCAGGTTGGTTACGCGACCAGTCAGTTTAGTCCCTTCTGGGTAACGCTTAGCGATAGCTACCCATGGATCTTCGCCCAGCTGTTTCAGGCCGAGGGATACACGAGTACGCTCGCGGTCGAACTTCAGCACTTTAACAGTGATTTCGTCGCCCACGTTCACGATTTCGCTTGGGTGCTTAACGCGTTTCCACGCCATGTCGGTGATGTGCAGCAGGCCATCAACGCCGCCCAGGTCAACGAATGCGCCGTAGTCAGTGAGGTTCTTAACGATACCTTTGACTTCCATGCCTTCCTGCAGGTTTTCCAGCAGCTGATCGCGTTCTGCGCTGTTTTCGGATTCGATAACGGCACGACGGGAAACAACAACGTTGTTACGCTTCTGGTCCAGCTTGATTACTTTGAACTCAAGCTCTTTGCCTTCCAGGTGCAGGGTGTCACGAACTGGACGAACGTCTACCAGAGAACCTGGCAGGAACGCACGAATACCATTCAGCTCAACAGTGAAGCCACCTTTAACTTTGCCGTTGATAACACCGACCACAGTTTCAGCTTCTTCGTAAGCTTTTTCCAGCGTGATCCATGCTTCGTGACGTTTCGCTTTCTCACGAGAAAGCAGGGTTTCACCGAAGCCGTCTTCTACTGCGTCCAGAGCAACGTCAACTTCGTCGCCAACCTGGATTTCCAGCTCGCCCTGGGCGTTTTTGAACTGCTCTGCCGGAATGGCGGACTCAGATTTCAGACCGGCGTCAACCAGTACTACGTCTTTGTCGATAGCAACAACAACACCGCGAACGATGGAACCCGGGCGGGTTTCGATTTCTTTTAAGGATTCTTCAAACAGTTGAGCAAAAGATTCAGTCATGTTTAATCTTCAGGTTAATATTAACGTCCACCTGGCTCCATGCCGGATGGGGTTGTTTCACATACCCGCCGTCAATCCATTGCAGCGGGGGTACTGCTAAATCGGTCGCGATTACGCGAGTGCCAGTTTTTGGCGCGCATATTGTAGCGCTTTTTCAATCACTTGCTCAATAGTTAAACTGGTTGAATCCAGAACTAATGCATCTTCTGCTGGAACAAGTGGGGCGACGGCGCGGTTACGATCGCGGTCATCGCGCTCTTTTATCTCGGATAAAAGGCGATCAAAGTTAACACTAAACCCCTTTTCCTGCAACTGAAGCATGCGGCGTTGAGCGCGTTCTTCCGAAGAGGCGTCAAGGAAAATTTTCACAGGTGCATCAGGGAATACCACGGTTCCCATATCGCGTCCGTCCGCGATCAAACCCGGTGCTTCACGGAACGCGCGCTGACGACGTAACAGCGCCTCACGAACGCGCGGGAAGGCCGCTACCTGAGAGGCCGCATTTGCCACTTCCTGAGTACGGATTTCCCCGCTCACGTCTTCCCCTTCAAGGATGACTTCCAGGTTGCCATTGGTCGACACGAAACGCACATCAAGATGCGCAGCCAGCGGAACCAGCGCTTCTTCTGACGCCACGTCCACATGATGATGCAGCGCAGCCAAGGCCAGCACGCGATAGATTGCTCCCGAATCTAAAAGATGCCATTGCAATGCTTCCGCCATCGCTTTGCACAGAGTCCCTTTCCCTGCGCCACTCGGCCCGTCAATGGTGATTACCGGGGCAATTGCCGTCATCTTTTTCTCCTTAAATAAGGCATACCGTTTACATGAACGCCGCGCATTATACGCGTCAACGTGCGCAACTGTTACCTTTGCGTGCAAATTACGGATTGATTGAAGCAGAGTGTAGAAGAAATGAACGGAAGTGTTCGTCAGGAAGCGTAAGGAAATGCCGCATCAGGTGATGCGGCAAAAGTCATCAGGCCAGCGTGCTAATGCGTGCCAGCTGTTCAAAGTAGTCCGGGAACGTTTTCGCCGTACATTTCGGATCGAGAATGGTCACAGGCGTGTCGGACAGTGCCACCAGCGAGAAGCACATCGCCATACGGTGATCGTTGTAGGTTCCGATCTCGGCAACCTGCAGTTTTGCAGGAGGCGTGACGCGAATGTAGTCTTCGCCCTCTTCCACCTCAGCACCGACCTTACGCAGTTCGGTCGCCATCGCAAACAGACGGTCAGTCTCTTTTACGCGCCAGTTGTAGATGTTACGCAGCGTGGTGGTGCCTTTTGCAAACAGCGCCGCCGTGGCAATGGTCATCGCCGCATCCGGAATATGGTTCATGTCCATGTCGATGGCCTTCAGCTCGCCGTGGGTACAGGAGATGAAGTCATCACCCCAGGTCACAACCGCGCCCATTTTTTCCAGCACGTCCGCAAAACGAATGTCACCCTGCACGCTGTTGCGACCAATACCGGTCACCTTCACGGTACCGCCTTTGATCGCGCCTGCAGCCAGGAAGTAAGATGCCGACGAGGCGTCGCCTTCAACAAGATAGCTGCCCGGAGACTGGTACTGCTGCGCCCCACGCACGACAAAACGCTGATAAGACTGGTTTTCCACCTCAACGCCGAAGGTTTTCATCAGGTGCAGCGTGATATCAATATACGGTTTGGAGACCAGCTCGCCTTTAATCGTGATAACCGTATCCTGCGGCGCCAGCGGCGCGGTCATCAGCAGTGCGGTCAGGAACTGGCTGGAGACGCTGCCGTCAACCTCGACGTGACCGCCGGTAAAGCCCCCGCGCAGACGCAGTGGCGGATAATTTTCCTGCTCCAGATACTCGATCTGCGCGCCGCCCTGACGCAGGGCATCCACCAGATGGCCAATCGGACGCTCTTTCATGCGCGGCTCGCCGGTCAGCACAATGTTGTTGCGCCCCAGACACAGGGCCGCCGCCAGCGGGCGCATCGCGGTACCCGCGTTGCCCAGAAAAAGCTCAAGCTCTTCACCCGAGCGCAGCGCGCCGCCGTTGCCGGTCACTTCGCAGCGGGTACGATCGTCGGAGAGAGTGTAATGAACGCCCAACGCTTTCAGCGCATTGAGCATATGGCGCACGTCATCGCTGTCCAGCAGGTTTGTAAGGACGGTGGTGCCGTTTGCCAGTGCTGCCAGCAGCAGAGCGCGGTTCGAGACACTTTTTGAACCAGGCAGATTAATGGTGCCATCTACCCGCGCGATAGGTTGTAACGTCAGGGATTCCATGAAAACTTAACTCTCAACTCAACATAATAAAAACCCCGCAGCAGGGCTACGGGGGTGAAAACAGCGCGATTAACCGTGGCGACGTTCGAAGTCGATCATGAAATCGGTCAGCGCTTTAACGCCTTCCAGCGGCATCGCGTTATAGATGGAGGCACGCATGCCGCCCACGACACGGTGACCTTTCAGCGCGTGCAGGCCGGCCGCGAAGGACTCTTCCAGGAACACTTTATCCAGGTTGCTATCCGCCAGCTGGAACGGCACGTTCATGCGGGAACGGTTAGCTTTCGCCACGTCGTTGCGGTAGAAATCGCTCTTGTCGATCACGCCATACAGCAGTTCGGCTTTCTGTTGATTCACTTTGTCCATCTGCGCCACGCCGCCGTTTTGCTTCAGCCATTTGAAGACCAGGCCGGAGAGGTACCAGGCAAACGTCGGTGGGGTGTTGAACATAGAATCGTTGTCGTTCAGCACGGTGTAATCAAGAATCGACGGGCAGGATGTATGTGCTTTACCCAGCAGGTCTTCACGCACGATAACAATCGTCAGGCCTGCAGGGCCGATATTTTTCTGCGCGCCCGCGTAGATCACGCCATAACGGCTGACGTCAATTGGCGCAGACAGAATGGTGGAGGAGAAGTCAGCGGCAACCACGACGTCTTTACCGAAGTTCGGCGTCTCGTCGATGGCAATCCCGTCAATGGTTTCGTTCGGGCAGTAGTGCAAATACGCTGCGTTATCAGAAAGCTGCCATTCGCTCATTGGCTTCACGGCGCGCAGGCCGTCAACGGTCACTTTGGCGTCAATCACATTCGGCGTGCAGTATTTGTGCGCTTCTTTCACCGCACTGGCCGCCCAGTAGCCTGCGTCAACGTAGTCTGCCGTCGTTTTATCGCCCAGGATGTTTAGCGGTACGCCTGCAAACTGGCCGCGCCCGCCGCCGTGACAGAACAATACTTTGTAGTTCGAGGGAATATTCAGCAGATCGCGAAAATCCTTTTCTGCCTCTTCCGCCACCTGAATAAACTCTTTACCCCGGTGGCTGATTTCCATCACCGACGTTCCCAGACCGTTCCAGTCACAAAGTTCCTGTTGAGCCTGTTTAAGCACGTCTGCCGGTAACATTGCCGGACCTGAACTGAAATTAAAGACTTGAGCCATTTCCCCTCACCACGCTAAAAGCCATAAGTTATAACTGTGGATATCGGTTTTATCATTCAGTGACACGCGCCGCAATGTCTAAAACTTATGACCCGTGAAATGTGCCCCGCGTCACACAAAACAATCTGCCGCCTCGCCAGGACAAAACCGACAAAATGGCTGTCAGGTGATGCGTTTAGCCCGGCTAACCTTCGTCCATTCCGGATTTGCACAGCGGGGGCATAATTGACGATCCCCCGGCTGCATCGCGACGACATGGCTGCATCTCACGCAGGCATACTCGCCTGACTCAGGTACGGTTCTGAAACGCTCGATCAGCATATCCGGCAGGATGCACAGTCCCGGCCTCACCTCATCGTCAGAATAGTAATAGACGCTGATCTGCCCGTTGGTCTCCATGATCGCCAGACGCACCTGCCCGAGCTGTTCCACGCTGTTGAGGCGTAGCTCCATAAAGAACTCAAACTCGGTCATATTGGCGCTCTGAACGTTTTCCCAGGCCAGCTGACCGTCCTCGACGATAACGACCGGCTTCCCTTCAAGCAGATCTTCCAGCTTTTCACTTTTCGACATCAGCCACATGACAAGGCGGTAAAGCAGCGCCAGTGTGACAAAAACGATAAATACCGGCACCATCGGCACATCATCATAGAAGGCGACATCCCCCGCCGCGGAACCCAGCGTCAGGATGATCAACACTTCAAAAAGCGACATCTGCCGCACGCCGCGACGACCGGTGATTTTAAGAAACAGGAAGACCAGAACGAAGGTATACAGACTACGCAGCGCCACTTCGCCTAAAAATTCAGGAGGGACTTTATCAAACGCCATCCGCTGGAGATCGAATGCTTTCATTTTTCTATGCCTTAACAGTGAGTTACTGACAGTAAGCATAGCCCAGTCTTTTATTTTCGCCGGAGATAGCACCCGTCACGCAAAACCCGTATCATTGCGCGCTTTACGTACGATAAAAGTGAACGCCATGACTCAAACGTTTATCCCCGGCAAAGACGCCGCTCTGGAAGATTCCATCGCTCGCTTCCAGCAGAAACTGACCGACCTGGGTTTTAACATCGAAGAAGCCTCCTGGCTCAATCCGGTGCCTCATGTCTGGTCTGTGCATATTCGCGATAAAGACTGTGCCCTGTGCTTTACCAACGGTAAAGGCGCGACAAAAAAAGCGGCACTGGCCTCCGCGCTGGGTGAGTATTTTGAGCGTCTGTCCACCAACTATTTCTTCGCTGACTTCTGGCTGGGCGAAACCATCGCCAACGGCCCGTTCGTTCACTATCCGAACGAAAAATGGTTCCCGCTGACCGAAGACGATGAACTGCCGGAAGGAATTCTCGACGCGCGCCTGCGTGCCTTCTACGATCCGGAAAACGAACTGACCGCCAGCATGCTGATCGATCTGCAGTCCGGTAACGACGATCGCGGTATTTGCGCCCTGCCGTTTACCCGTCAGTCTGACGAGCAGACCGTCTATATCCCGATGAACATCGTCGGCAACCTGTATGTGTCTAACGGCATGTCCGCCGGTAACACCCGCAATGAAGCGCGCGTGCAGGGGCTGTCTGAAGTCTTCGAGCGTCATATCAAAAACCGCATTATTGCCGAATCCATCAGCCTGCCTGAAATTCCGGCAGAGGTGCTGGCGCGCTATCCGGGCGTGGTGGAATCCATCGCCAAGCTGGAAGCAGAAGGTTTCCCAATCTTTGCGTATGACGGCTCGCTGGGCGGCAAGTATCCAGTGATCTGCGTCGTGCTGTTTAACCCGACCAACGGCACCTGCTTCGCCTCCTTCGGCGCGCACCCGGACTTCGGCGTGGCGCTGGAGCGTACCGTTACCGAACTGCTTCAGGGCCGTAGCCTGAAAGATCTCGACGTGTTTACGCCGCCAACGTTTGACGATGAAGAAGTGGCCGAGCATACCAACCTCGAAACCCACTTCATCGATTCCAGCGGCTTAATTTCCTGGGATATGTTCAAGCAGGACGCGGACTATCCGTTCGTGGACTGGAGCTTTGCCGGTACCACGGAAGAAGAGTTCGCGACGCTGATGGCGATCTTTAACGCGGAAGACCAGGAAGTGTACATTGCCGATTACGAGCACCTGGGCGTTTACGCGTGCCGCATCATCGTGCCTGGCATGTCTGATATCTATCCGGCGGAGGACCTGTGGCTGGCGAACAACAGCATGGGCGCGCATCTGCGTGAAACGCTGCTGGCTCTGCCAGGCAGCGAATGGGAGAAAGAGGATTATCTGAACCTGATCGCCCAGCTGGACGAAGAAGGCCATGATGATTTCACCCGCGTACGCGAACTCCTGGGCCTGGCGACCGGTAAAGACAACGGCTGGTACACCCTGCGCATCGGTGAGTTGAAAGCGATGCTGGCCCTGGCGGGCGGCGATCTGGATCAGGCCCTGGCCTGGACCGAGTGGACCATGGAGTTCAACCAGTCGGTCTTCTCTGCCGAGCGCACCAACTATTACCGCTGCCTGCAAACCCTGCTGCTGCTTGCACAGGAAGAGGATCGCGAACCGCTGCAATATCTGAATGCTTTCGTGCGTATGTACGGCGCTGAGGCCGTTGAAGCAGCCAGCGCAGCCCTGAGCGGCGAAGCGCCGTTCTATGGCCTGCAGGCCGTTGATAGCGATCTGAAAGCCTTCCCGGCGCATCAGTCACTGCTGAAGGCCTACGAAAAGCTGCAGAAAGCAAAAGCCGCTTACTGGTCAAAATAAGCGCACATAACATTACCAGCAGTAGGCGTATTCAATCGTCTGGGCTATATTACGGGGCAATTTCATTGCCCCTTTTTTTATTTCCTTCGGCAATGATTGTTGATTGTAATAATAAAGTTAAACACGGGTAAATATAATAATATTGATCTGGGCTTTACTGTTACTTTTTATGGTTAATACTCCATATTAATTAACTGATAAAGAGGTGGCCGAACGAAAAAATTCAACTCTTTTCATAACTTTTAAAATTTATTTTTATACGGATAATCAAATACTTACTCCGCATTTGCTGTAAATCCATACACATTGCGGGCCTATAAGCCAGGCGAGATATGATCTATATCAATTTCTCTTCTATAATGCTTTGTTAGTATCTCGTCGCCGACTTAATAAAGAGAGAGTTAGTGTGAAAGCTGACAACCCTTTTGATCTTTTACTCCCTGCTGCGATGGCCAAAGTTGCCGAAGAAGCAGGTGTCTATAAAGCAACGAAACACCCGATGAAGACGTTCTATCTGGCGATCACGGCTGGTGTGTTCATCTCTATCGCTTTCGTCTTCTACATCACCGCCACTACCGGTACTGCCGGAATGCCTTTCGGCATGGCCAAACTGATTGGCGGCATTTGTTTCTCACTGGGTCTGATTCTTTGCGTTATTTGCGGCGCCGACCTCTTCACCTCAACGGTGCTGATTGTCGTGGCAAAGGCGAGCGGAAGAATTACCTGGGGTCAGCTGGCACGTAACTGGCTTAATGTTTACGTGAGTAACCTGGTTGGCTGTCTGCTCTTTGTTTTGTTGATGTGGCTTTCTGGCGAGTACATGACCGCCAACGGTGGCTGGGGCCTTAACGTCCTGCAAACTGCCGACCACAAAATGCACCACACATTTATCGAAGCCGTTGCTCTCGGCATCCTCGCGAACCTGATGGTCTGCCTGGCTGTATGGATGAGCTACTCGGGTCGTAGCCTGATGGACAAAGCCTTAATTATGGTTCTGCCGGTTGCGATGTTCGTTGCCAGCGGCTTTGAGCACAGTATCGCGAATATGTTCATGATCCCAATGGGCATTGTTATCCGCGACTTTGCGAGCCCGGAGTTCTGGACCGCAGTTGGTTCATCCCCGGAAAGTTTCTCTCACCTGACTATTATGAATTTCATTACTGATAACCTGATCCCTGTCACTATCGGGAACATTATCGGTGGGGGTCTGTTAGTTGGGTTGACATACTGGGTCATTTACCTGCGTGGCGACGATCATCATTGATGGTTTTCTCAGGCAGTAAATAAAAAATCCACTTAAGAAGGTAGGTGTTACATGTCCGAGCTTAATGAAAAGTTAGCCACAGCCTGGGAAGGTTTTGCGAAAGGTGACTGGCAGAATGAAGTAAACGTACGTGACTTCATTCAGAAAAACTATACCCCGTATGAAGGTGACGAATCCTTCCTGGCTGGCGCAACTGACGCGACCACCAAGCTGTGGGACAGCGTAATGGAAGGCGTTAAACTGGAAAACCGCACTCACGCGCCAGTTGATTTTGACACCTCCGTTGCTTCCACCATCACTTCTCACGATGCTGGCTATATCAACAAAGCCCTTGAGAAAATCGTTGGTCTGCAGACTGAAGCACCACTGAAACGCGCAATCATCCCGTTCGGTGGTATTAAAATGGTTGAAGGTTCCTGCAAAGCGTATAACCGCGAGCTGGACCCAATGCTGAAAAAAATCTTCACCGAATACCGCAAAACCCACAACCAGGGCGTATTCGATGTTTACACCAAAGACATTCTGAACTGCCGTAAATCTGGCGTTCTGACTGGTCTGCCAGATGCATATGGCCGTGGCCGTATCATCGGTGACTACCGTCGCGTTGCGCTGTACGGTATCGACTTCCTGATGAAAGACAAGTACGCGCAGTTTGTTTCCCTGCAGTCCGATCTGGAAAACGGCGTAAACCTGGAAGCGACTATCCGTCTGCGTGAAGAAATCGCTGAACAGCACCGCGCGCTGGGTCAGATCAAAGAGATGGCTGCTAAATACGGCTGCGATATCTCTGGTCCTGCGACCAACGCTCAGGAAGCTATCCAGTGGACCTACTTCGGCTACCTGGCCGCAGTTAAATCTCAGAACGGCGCAGCAATGTCCTTCGGTCGCGTATCCACCTTCCTGGATGCCTATATCGAACGTGACCTGAAAGCAGGCAAAATCACCGAGCAAGACGCTCAGGAAATGATTGACCACCTGGTCATGAAACTGCGTATGGTTCGCTTCCTGCGTACCCCTGAATACGATGAGCTGTTCTCCGGTGACCCAATCTGGGCAACTGAATCCATCGGCGGTATGGGCGTTGACGGCCGTACTCTGGTGACCAAAAACAGCTTCCGCTTCCTGAACACCCTGTACACCATGGGTCCTTCTCCGGAGCCGAACATCACCGTTCTGTGGTCTGAAAAACTGCCTCTGAACTTCAAGAAATTCGCCGCTAAAGTATCCATCGACACCTCTTCTCTGCAGTACGAGAACGATGACCTGATGCGTCCGGACTTCAACAACGACGATTACGCTATCGCTTGCTGCGTAAGCCCAATGGTTGTTGGTAAGCAAATGCAGTTCTTCGGTGCGCGTGCAAACCTGGCGAAAACCATGCTGTACGCAATCAACGGCGGCGTTGATGAAAAACTGAAAATGCAGGTTGGTCCTAAGTCTGAGCCGATCAAAGGCGATGTGCTGAACTATGACGAAGTCATGGAACGCATGGACCACTTCATGGACTGGCTGGCGAAACAGTACGTCACTGCGCTGAACGTTATCCACTACATGCACGACAAGTACAGCTACGAAGCCTCTCTGATGGCGCTGCACGACCGTGACGTTATCCGCACCATGGCGTGTGGTATCGCAGGTCTGTCCGTTGCTGCTGACTCCCTGTCTGCAATCAAATATGCGAAAGTTAAACCAATTCGTGACGAAGACGGTCTGGCTATCGACTTCGAAATCGAAGGCGAATATCCGCAGTTTGGTAACAACGATTCTCGCGTTGATGACATGGCGGTTGACCTGGTAGAACGTTTCATGAAGAAAATTCAGAAACTGACTACCTACCGTAACGCTATCCCGACTCAGTCTGTTCTGACCATCACCTCTAACGTTGTGTATGGTAAGAAAACCGGTAACACCCCAGACGGTCGTCGTGCTGGCGCGCCATTCGGCCCAGGTGCAAACCCAATGCACGGTCGTGACCAGAAAGGTGCGGTTGCCTCTCTGACTTCCGTCGCTAAACTGCCGTTTGCTTACGCGAAAGATGGTATCTCTTATACCTTCTCTATCGTGCCAAATGCGCTGGGTAAAGACGACGAAGTGCGTAAAACTAACCTCGCGGGTCTGATGGATGGTTACTTCCACCACGAAGCGTCCATCGAAGGTGGTCAGCACCTGAACGTGAACGTCATGAACCGTGAAATGCTGCTCGACGCGATGGAACATCCTGAGAAATATCCTCAGCTGACCATCCGCGTATCCGGCTACGCAGTACGTTTTAACTCCCTGACGAAAGAACAGCAGCAGGACGTTATCACCCGTACTTTCACTCAGTCCATGTAAGTGGAATTGACTGAAATCACGCGTTAACAAGCGTACAATAAAGGCTCCACGTCAGTGGGGCCTTTTTAGCACCCTCTCCACCTCAGTCTCTTTTGTCCGCTATCTATACTGAATGGATAACAGCCAAAACAGACTTAACACAGCCGGCTTTGAGCTGTGCATACACAGGCCCCGGACGGGCCGATGATGGAGATATCACCGCAATGTCAACTATTGGTCGTATTCACTCCTTTGAATCCTGTGGCACCGTCGATGGCCCGGGTATCCGCTTTATCACCTTTTTCCAGGGCTGCCTGATGCGCTGCCTGTACTGCCATAACCGCGACACCTGGGACACGCACGGCGGTAAAGAAGTCACCGTCGACGATCTGATGAAAGAGGTGGTGACCTATCGCCACTTTATGAACGCCTCCGGCGGCGGTGTGACCGCGTCCGGCGGTGAAGCCATTCTTCAGGCTGAGTTTGTCCGCGACTGGTTCCGCGCCTGCCATAAAGAAGGCATTCATACCTGCCTCGACACCAACGGCTTTGTACGTCGCTACGATCCGGTGATTGATGAACTGCTCGAAGTGACCGATCTGGTGATGCTCGATCTCAAACAGATGAATGATGAGATCCACCAGAATCTGGTGGGCGTCTCCAACCACCGCACGCTGGAGTTTGCCAAATACATTGCCGACAAGGGCATCAAAACCTGGATCCGCTACGTGGTTGTTCCTGGCTGGTCAGATGACGACGACTCCGCGCACCGCCTGGGAGAATTTACCCGCGACATGGGCAACGTCGAGAAAATCGAGCTTCTGCCCTATCATGAGCTGGGTAAACATAAATGGGTGGCCATGGGTGAAGAGTACAAGCTTGATGGCGTGAAGCCGCCGAAAAAAGAGACGATGGAACGCGTCAAAGGTATTCTTGAACAGTACGGTCACAAAGTGATGTATTAAAGAAAAGGCCCGGTGAGAACCGGGCCTTTTTTATTCTATTTAAAGACGCCGTTAATAACGGAAGTCACAATCGCAGTACTCAGCGCAATTAAGACCAGGTCGTCACCCACTACGCGCCATTCGTAGCCGGGATAGGAAGGAAGCTGGTCCAGCATTGAGGCCGGAACGGCCTTCTTCGCAATACCCGGAGGCAGTGGTTTACCGCGCGCCAGGTTTTTTGCGATCCCCGGGGGCAGTGACTTATAGCCCGTTAAGCCGTAATTCACGGCCAGATGACGGACATGATCGAAGCTCACGCGAGCATCAACGTCATTACCGACATCTTTGCTGTTTTTGAAGTTCTTATCCGATTTTCCAGGGTTATCCTGTCCGCTATTTTGCTTATTACCATGGTTACCGGAGTTACCAGAATTCCCGTTACCATGATTGCCGCCATTACCTTGTCCGCCACCGTTTCCGTGACCACCGCCGTTCCCGTTGCCAGGATTAGCCATGACCGGAGCCGTTGCAAACGTTAAAGACAACACTACGGCAAGTGCGGTAGTGGAAAAACGACGTATAGACATGATTGTTGCCTTTTAGTGGTAGAACTCATTTGAATTATCGCCAGGCGGGAAAAACAAACAATACGTAAAAGTCTTATATGTGACAGGGACAAAAAAGCCTGTCGATGACAGGCTTTTATTTAATCAGGCGTGTGCCACCGGCGTTGGATGTTCGCCCGCTTTACGCAGCAGCATTAAGAGATAAATAAACGACACGCTGGCGATCATGATAAACAGTAAATTGTCGGAATAATTTTGCATCAGCATCGCGGTAAACGTCGGCCCTAATAAGCTGCCGATGGTATAGCTCAGTAACAGCGCCTGGTTCATTGCCACGAGCTGGTGATGTTCAACTTTCTCGCAGGCCCACGCCATCGCGACCGGATAAAGCGTGAAACCTGCCGCCCCAAGAATAAACAGCGCGGGTGCCATCGCGGCATTGCTGAGCATGGCGAGGCATCCCATGATCACCACGAAGACCTGAACGCGCAGCACCAGCAGACGGCCAAAGCGATCAGCCAGACGGCCAATTGGCCATTGTCCAACAATACCCGCACTCACCATCACCGCCATCCAGAAGCCAATTCCGGAGTCGCTGACGCCCTGATGGTTCAGATAGAGCGGCATCAGGCCATAGAGCGAGCCCAGTACAATCCCCGAGATAATGCAGCCGTTAACGCCCAGACGCGCCTGACGGAGCCTCAGCATGGGCCAGACGTGGGTTGCTTCCTGGTGTTCACTGTTCTGGTTCACAATGCGCGTAAAGAGCAGCGGCAGGATTGCGGCCAGCACCATGCCCGTTACCCACGGCAGAACGCTCATCAGGTCGGTTGGCAGCTTGCTCACCATCAGTTGTCCCAGCACGGTGCCGACATAGTAAATCATCATGTAGGCAGCCAGCAGGCGTCCGCGGTTGCGGGAGGTGCCGCTGCACATCAGCGCACTTTCAACGACCACCCAAATCATCGCGCAGCCAACACCGGCGATAAAGCGCCATGCCATCCAGCTCCAGAAGCCGACCATCAGGCCCAGCCCCGCACATCCGGCGGCGAAAATCAGCGAGGCCAGATAATAGCTGCGGTTAAAGCCAAAGCGCTTAATCAGGCTCCCGGTCACCAGCGTACCCAGCAGGTTCCCGGTAAAAAAGGATGAGCTGACCATACCCACCTGCCAGGTCGGTAAGTTTTCATGGGCGAGCCACAGCGGGACGAGCGTATTTAACACTGCGATCGCCAGGGTCAACAAAAGCAGGCCACAGAGCAACAGCAGCACTGGCCGGGTATAGGTGGTCATGGATTAAAAACCGCGAGGAAGTTCAGATTTCGTGCGCATCATGCCACTGGCAAAAACAAAGTCAATCCACTGATTTAGCCGCCTCGCACAATATGTTCCCTGTCGATTTAAAAAACTTATCCTGCTAATGCCACGCCTGCTATAGATATTAATTATGTCTCTGTTTTCATTTATTAATGGGCAAAATTAAAACAAAACGACAGTCGAAAAATTTCATGATCGAAAAAAGAAAAAGCCGGGCACTCTGGCCCGGCTTGATATAACCAAATGCAACGTTAACTGGCGACAGCCATACCAACGGTCATATGCAACCCGTAGAACACGCCGCGACCAATCAGTTCACCCGCCAGTACCAGCACAAAAGCCAGTGACAGCAGCGGCAGCGCCGGCTGATATCCTTTGAGCTGAGGGGCAATCCAGAATACCAGCGCGGCGACCAGCAGAACGATACGCCAGGCCATCAGCGCACCGTAGTCCGGCACCAGGGCAGAGGCCTGCTGAATAGAGCTGTGAATGGTTGCCAGTTCAGAACCCTGCATCAGGGCGACTATCGCACTCACTACCAGCGCCAGCAGCGAAACAGTGGGCAGCAGACGCATTGCCCATCCGTCGACACCCGCCACGCGCAGCAGCAGGTAGCCCAGCAGCGGCCCGCCAATAAACATCGTCAGGAAGAAGCTCATTGGCGTCCAGACGCTGTACCAGGTGGGGACGGTATCGATGGTGTTATAGACACGTATCATCATCCACACGAACACCACGCCCAGCACCATGGTCACAATCAGCCACAGGCTGCGCAGACCCGCAGGCAACTTCTTCATAGCGGCCAGCAGCCAGCCCAGCCCACCGACGGCAAAGAAAATTGCGCCACTGGCGATCTCGTTACTGAGGGATGAGGCACCCACGCGGTTCAGGGAGTTAAACGCGCGCATCGGCGAACCCAGGTGCAGCGTAGAGGCGATAAAGCCGATCCCCATCAGCACCCACAGGCCAAACATACTCAACACCAGGCGCTGCTGCTGTTCAGCATTGAGACGACCTTTCAACAACGCCAGCGCGAGCACAATGAAGCCGCCCGCTACGCACTGACCAAAGACCGTGAAGATCATCAGCGGCCATTCATGCCATCCACTTCCCATCTCACACCTCCTTCGGATTTGCCAGGTAGCCGGTGGTGTCACCTGTAGGACGGCTGTTGGCGTTAGGTTTAATCACAATACTCGGCTTCGTGAAGTGCGCAGACGGCAGCGGTGCCACGGCGGCAAGCTGACCGTGTTTTTGACGCAGCTCTTCAATAGGGCCAAAGTCCAGCGCGCGCAGCGGACAGGACTCAACGCAAATCGGCTTTTTGCCATCCGCTACGCGGGTGTGGCAGCCGTCGCATTTGGTCATGTGGCCTTTAGCGGCGTTGTACTGCGGCGCGCCGTACGGACAGGCCATATGGCAGTAGCGACAGCCAATGCATACATCTTCATCCACCACCACAAAACCGTCTTCGCGCTTGTGCATCGCCCCGCTCGGGCAGACTTTTGTACAAGCGGGATCTTCACAGTGGTTACAGGCAATTGACAGGTAATACGCAAAGACGTTCTGATGCCAGACGCCGTTATCTTCCTGCCAGTCGCCCCCGGCGTATTCGTAGATGCGACGGAAGCTCACGTCCGGCGTCAGGTCTTTGTAATCTTTGCAGGCCAGCTCGCAGGTTTTGCACCCGGTACAACGGCTGGAATCAATAAAAAATCCATACTGAGTTGTCATCGGTTACTCCTTAAACCTTTTCAACCTGGACAAGGTTAGTGTGGGATGGGTTACCCTTCGCCAGCGGCGACGGACGCTGTGTGGTCAGTACGTTAATACTGCCTGCCTGGTCGATGCGGTTGGCATCCGGGCTGTACCAGGCCCCTTCCCCTAACGCCACCACGCCGGGCATCATGCGCGGGGTGACTTTGGCTTCAATATGCACCTCGCCGCGACCGTTGAAGATGCGCACGCGATCGCCATTGCTGATGCCGCGCGCTTTCGCGTCCATCGGGTTAATCCACATCTCCTGGCGGCAGGCGGCCTTCAGCACGTCGACGTTACCGTAGGTAGAGTGAACACGCGCTTTGTAGTGGAAGCCGGTCAGCTGCAGCGGGAATTTCGCCGTCAGCGGATCGTTATAGTTTTCAAAGCCCGGCGTGTAGATCGGCAGCGGATCGATAACATCCCCTTCCGGCAGCTCCCAGGTGGAGGCGATGTTTGCCAGCGCTTCGGAATAGATTTCGATTTTGCCCGACGGCGTGGTCAGCGGGTTCGCCTGCGGATCTTCACGGAACGCTTTGTACGCCACGTGGTGTCCTTCCGGATCGCGCTGTTTGTACATCCCCTGCTTGCGGAAGGTATCAAAGTCAGGGAGGTCAGGAATCGCCTTACGGGAGAGTTCATGCAGATGGCGCATCCACCCTTCCTGAGTACGCCCCTCGGTGAACTGCTGCTCAACGCCTAGACGTTTCGCCAGCTCAGAGGTCATCTCATAAATGGTTTTGCACTCGAAGCGCGGTTTAATCGCCTGGTCGGTAAAGATCACGTAGGACATGTTGCCGCAGGAGGCGTCCAGCGCGAAATCCATCTGCTCAGAGGCGGTGCAGTCCGGCAGCAGGATATCGGCATATTTTGCCGAGGAGGTCATGTGGCAGTCGATCACCACAATCATCTCGCACTTCTTGTCGTCCTGCAGGATTTCATGGGTGCGGTTGATTTCAGAGTGCTGGTTGATGAGACAGTTACCGGCATAGTTCCAGATCATCTTGATCGGCACGTCCAGCTTGTCCTTACCGCGCACGCCGTCGCGCAGGGCGGTCATTTCCGGGCCACGTTCAATCGCATCGGTCCACATAAACATGGAGATGCTGGTCTGAACCGGGTTATCCAGCGTTGGCATACGTTCAAACGGCACTTCATATGAGCCTTCACGCGCGCCGGTGTTACCGCCGTGAATACCGACGTTGCCGGTCAGAATGGAGAGCATGGAAATGGCACGGGTCGCAATTTCACCGTTCGCATGACGCTGCGGGCCCCAGCCCTGGCTAATGTAGGCTGGTTTGGCAGAGCCAATCTCACGCGCCAGCTGAACGATACGCTCTGCCGGGATGCCGGTGATGGTGGACGCCCACTCCGGCGTTTTTGCCACGCCGTCGCTACCCTGACCGAGAATGTAAGCTTTGTAATGTCCGTTTGCCGGTGCGCTGGCTGGCAGGGTTTTCTCGTCATAGCCGACGCAGTATTTATCCAGGAAAGGCTGATCGACGAGGTTCTCGGTGATCATCACCCACGCCAGCGCTGAGACCAGGGCCGCATCGGTACCCGGACGTATTGGAATCCACTCGTCTTCACGTCCGGCACCGGTGTCGGTATAGCGCGGATCGATGATGATCATGCGGGCATTGGATTTGGCGCGAGCCTGTTCGAGGTAGTAGGTTACTCCACCACCGCTCATGCGGGTTTCACCCGGGTTGTTACCGAACAGCACGACCAGCTTACTGTTTTCGATATCTGACGGGCTGTTGCCGTCCGCCCAGCCGCCGTAGGTGTAGTTCAGGCCAGCCGCGATCTGCGCAGAAGAGTAGTCACCATAGTGATTGAGATAACCGCCGCAGCAGTTCATCAGGCGCGCCACCAGCGTTTTTCCCGGTGGCCAGGAGCGGGTCAGCGTGCCGCCGAGCGTCCCTGTACCGTAGTTCAGGTAGATGGATTCGTTGCCGTACTCTTTAATAAGGCGCTGCATATTGGTGGCGATGATGTTGTAGGCCTCATCCCAGCTAATCCGCTCGAACTTCCCTTCCCCACGCTTACCGACACGCTTCATCGGATATTTCAGGCGGTCCGGATTATAGACGCGGCGACGCATGGAGCGACCACGCAAACACGCACGCACCTGATGTAACCCTTCGTAGTTATCGTCCCCGGTATTGTCGGTTTCGACATATTTAATTTCGCCATCCACCACATGCATACGCAGCGGACAACGGCTACCGCAGTTAACGGTACAGGCACTCCACACCTCTTTTTCCGGCGAAGTGGCCGGAGACAGAGCATCTGCCGCCGACGCCAGTCGGGTAAAAGGGAGCGTGAAGGCACTACTGGCTACCGCCAGGCCGCCTATTGCCGTGGTTTTCATCAACCCACGGCGAGTGACCTCGGCAGCCATTAATGCTTCAGGCGCGTTGATTTTCATAGAGACTCACTTTGGTTGCTCACAAAAAAAAGAGAGGCGGCGCAAACCGCTATGTAGTTTTATATATAACGAATATTATCGTTATCAGCTTTTTATGCTGGCTTTCATTCGAAGGAGTATTACTACTTTAGAGGGAGAGGTTATTGCGTCGTATCAAACCAAAGGCATAAAAAAAGCGCCCTGAGGCGCTTTTTTGTTTTAAGACAAATTATTAGCCGATGTACTGCTGGCCTTTCATGTATGGACGCAGCACTTCAGGGATCTCGATACGACCGTCTGCCTGCTGATAGTTTTCCAGCACGGCAACCAGGGTACGGCCCACAGCCAGGCCAGAACCGTTCAGGGTATGCACCAGACGGGTTTTCTTATCAGATTTGCTGCGGCAACGTGCCTGCATGCGGCGCGCCTGGAAATCCCAGACGTTAGAGCAGGAGGAGATCTCACGGTAGGTGTTCTGCGCAGGTACCCACACTTCCAGATCGAAGGTTTTGCAGGCACCAAAGCCCATATCACCGGTGCACAGCGCCATACGACGGTATGGCAGACCCAGCAGCTCCAGCACTTTTTCAGCGTGGCCGGTCATCTCTTCCAGCGCGTCCATGGATTCTTCAGGACGGACGATCTGCACCATCTCAACTTTGTCGAACTGGTGCATACGGATCAGACCGCGCGTGTCGCGACCGTAAGATCCTGCTTCAGAACGGAAGCACGGAGAGTGCGCCGTCAGTTTGATTGGCAGGTCGTCTTCGTCAATGATCTCATCACGCACGAGGTTAGTCAGCGGCACTTCCGCGGTTGGGATCAGCGCGTAGTTGCTGCTGTCTGCTTCCTCGTCCAGCGGACGGGTATGGAACAGGTCGCCGGCAAATTTCGGCAGCTGGCCCGTACCGTACAGCGTATCGTGGTTGACCAGATACGGCACATAGGTTTCGCTGTAGCCATGCTGCTCGGTGTGCAGATCCAGCATGAACTGCGCCAGCGCACGGTGCAGATGGGCAATCTGGCCTTTCATTACCACGAAGCGAGAGCCGGTCAGCTTAACAGCAGCCGCAAAATCCAGGCCCGCGTGCATTTCGCCCAGCGTCACGTGATCGCGCACCTCGAAGTCAAACTCACGAGGCGTACCCCAGCGTTTCACTTCAACGTTGTCGTTTTCATCTTTGCCGACAGGCACGCTGTCGTCAGGAATATTCGGGATAGCCAGGGCAATATCACGAATTTCGGCCTGAAGAACATCCAGTTCAGCTTTCGCCTGATCCAGTTCTTCACCCAGCTTGTTCACTTCCAGGCGTAATGGCTCAATATCTTCCCCGCGCGCTTTCGCCTGGCCGATGGATTTCGATCGAGAATTACGCTCTGCCTGCAGATTTTCAGTTTGTACCTGCAGTACTTTACGACGCTCTTCAAGAGCGCGCAGCTTATCTACATCCAGCTTAAAGCCCCGGCGTGCCAGTTTTTCAGCGACTGCGTCTGGCTCATTACGCAGCAGATTGGGATCGAGCATGCTTATCCTGTGCTTATCGAATTAAAATAGGAAATGTGACCACAGCCTGCGGTCACAAGGATACAATTGCCAACATTACCGCAACGATTGAACTAACGGTAGCGTTTTATAGGGCTATTTTGATCCTGTCCGGCGAGCCAGGTGAGCTTTTCACCAATCTTGCCTTCAAGACCTCTGTTTGTGGGGTGATAATAGCGCGTTTGTGCCATCTCCTGCGGGAAATATTCCTCCCCGGCAGCGTAGGCATTGGGTTCATCATGAGCGTAGCGGTATTCCTGCCCATACCCCATCTCTTTCATCAGTTTGGTCGGCGCGTTACGCAGGTGAACCGGCACATCGTAGTCCGGACGCTCACGCGCATCAGACATCGCTGCCTTGAAGGCGGTATAAACCGCATTGCTTTTCGGCGCACAGGCCAGATAGACAATCGCCTGCGCAATGGCGCGCTCACCTTCTGCGGGTCCAACCCGGGTGAAACAGTCCCAGGCCGACAGTGCGACCTGCATAGCGCGAGGATCGGCATTGCCGACATCTTCTGAGGCAATCGCCAGACAGCGGCGCGCGACGTATAGCGGATCGCCGCCCGCAGTGATAATACGCGCATACCAGTACAGCGCCGCATCCGGCGCGCTGCCGCGCACGGACTTATGCAGCGCCGAAATCAAATCGTAAAAACGGTCGCCTTTATTATCGAAACGCGCGCTGCGTTCCCCGGCAATTTCGGTGAGCAGTTCCGGTTTTAGCACCCGCTTGCCGGCATCGTCGACCTCGGCCATGTCGGCCATCATTTCCAGCGTGTTCAGCGCCCGACGCGCATCGCCGTTAACCAGCTCGGCAATCGCACGACGCGTCTCGTCAGGCAGAACGATATCCTGTCCGCCGTAGCCGCGCGATTTGTCGTCCATCGCCTGAGTGAGAACCTTTTCGATATCCTCGGTCGTCAGCGATTTGAGCAGATAAACGCGCGCACGGGAAAGCAGCGCCGAGTTCAGCTCAAACGACGGGTTTTCGGTGGTCGCCCCAATGAAGAAGATCGTGCCGTCTTCAATATGCGGCAGGAAGGCATCCTGCTGGCTCTTGTTGAAGCGATGGACTTCGTCGACAAAAAGAATGGTGCGGCGTCCGGCGTTGCGGTTCTGACGCGCACGCTCGATAGCCTCACGGATCTCCTTCACGCCGGACGTCACCGCTGAGATACGCTCAACGTCCGCGTTGGCATAACGGGCAATCACTTCTGCAAGCGTAGTCTTGCCGGTGCCTGGGGGGCCCCAGAGGATCATGGAGTGCAAATGCCCCGCCTCAATGGCGCGCGGCAAGGGCTTACCGGCAGCCAGCAGGTGCTGCTGACCGATGTACTGCGCTAAATTTTCTGGCCGCATACGGGCGGCCAGAGGTTGAAACGCGTTATCTGAAAAATCGAGCGACAGATTGCCCACTCACGCCTCTTACTTATTGCGTTGGTCGTCCACCGTTACGCCCTTCGGCGGGGTAAAGGTGAACTTCGATGCATCAACGGCGCCGTTCTGCTGAGATTTGAGCTGATAGCTGCTGCGCTGATCGTCCTGCTCAACCGCGCCGAACTGATTAATGGTACCGTTGGTGCTGACATTGATGGTGAACTGCTTCAGGTTGCCGTTGCTGCCTTTCGGCGTCAGGACAAACTCGTCACCCGTCTGTTTAATATTGTACTGCTGCCAGTCGCTGGCCTGGTTACGGGCAATCAGCATAAACGGCGTGTTGCTGGTGGCATCCTTCAGCCAGGTTGCAGTAGCCTGCTCAACGAACGGGTTGAAGAACCATAAGGTTTTGCCGTCAGACACCAGGATGCTTTCATCCGGCTGGGTCATGTGCCAGTTAAACAGATTTGGCCGTTTTACCCACAAGTCCCCCTGACCTTCCTGCACCGCGTTGCCGCTGCCGTCCGTCACTTTCTGCGTAAAGCTGGCGTGGAAGCTGCTTACTTTATCCAGTCGGCTTTTAAGGTCGCTGGCTGCATCCGCCCAGACGCTGCTGGCAACAAAACTGGTGAGTAATGCACAGGCGATGGCGATTTTTTTCATTGTTATTCCTTAAAATACGTCTTCCCGATATGGGGTTTCCGACTTCTATTCTGGACCTGCCCGGAGGCAGGCGACAGAAGAAAATGCTTAATTTTGGCTGATTTACCCTTCTTTGCAATCGCGGAAGGTTAATCAAACGGTGGCGGAGCCAGCACCTCGCGGTTACCGTTATGCCCCTGCTCGCTCACAATGCCCTGCGCTTCCATCTGCTCGATAATGCGCGCAGCGCGGTTATAGCCGATGCGGAACTGACGCTGTACGCCAGAGATAGACGCTTTACGTTTTTCGGTAACGAAATTCACCGCCTGATCGAATAACGGATCCAGCTCTTCACCGCCGTCAAAGCCACCGCCGCCGCCTTCGCTTTCCGTATCGCTGGTGATGCCATCGACGTATTGCGGACGACCGCGCGCTTTCCAGTCCTGCACGACCGCGTGCACTTCCTGGTCGCGCACGAACGCGCCGTGAACACGCACCGGAGAGGTGGAGTTCGGCCCGGAATAGAGCATGTCACCCATTCCCAGCAGCGACTCTGCACCGCCCTGGTCAAGAATGGTACGGGAGTCAATTTTACTTGATACGGTAAAGGCGATACGCGTCGGAATGTTCGCTTTAATCAGACCGGTGATAACGTCCACGGAAGGACGCTGGGTCGCCAGCACAAGGTGAATACCGGCCGCACGCGCTTTCTGCGCCAGACGGGCAATCAGCTCTTCCACTTTCTTACCGACGGTCATCATCAGGTCAGCGAATTCGTCGACCAGCACCACGATATAAGGCAGTTTTTCCAGCACCGGATGCTGGGCATCCATGCTGTCACCCGGCTTCCAGTACGGATCCGGAATCGGACGGCCCATGCGCGCCGCTTCGGCGATTTTCTCGTTATAGCCGGCCAGGTTACGCACGCCCAGCGCAGACATCAGCTTGTAGCGGCGTTCCATCTCATTCACGCTCCAGCGCAGAGCGTTGGCGGCGTCCTTCATGTCGGTGACCACTTCAGTCAGCAGATGTGGGATACCTTCATAGACCGACAGTTCGAGCATTTTCGGGTCGATCATGATGAAACGCACATCTTCCGGCTGCGCTTTATAGAGCATGCTGAGGATCATGGCGTTCACACCGACGGACTTACCGGAACCGGTGGTACCCGCGACCAGCAGGTGAGGCATTTTTGCGAGGTCTGCCACAACCGGATCGCCAGCGATATCTTTACCCAGCACCACGGTCAGTGGGGATGGATTATCACGGAACTTGGTGTTATCCAGCACTTCACGCAGGTAGACGGTCTGACGTTTCTTGTTCGGCAGTTCAAGACCAACGTACGGTTTGCCCGGTATCACTTCCACCACGCGCACCGCAACGGTTGACAGCGAACGCGCCAGGTCGCGGGACAGGTTGGAAATACGCGCGGCTTTTACGCCCGGCGCCAGGTTCAGTTCAAAACGGGTGATCACAGGACCCGGCGAGTAGTTCACCACGTCCGCCTTGATACGGAAGTCAGCCAGACGGGCTTCAACCAGACGGGCCATCTGCTCCAGCGCAAACGTATCAACCGGCTCGACTTCTGCTGGCGGCGGCGTCAGCAGGTCCAGCGACGGCAGCGGCGTGCTTGGACGCTGCAGCGGACGGCTGTCACCGTTACGCATCAGCAGCGGGTGAATCAGGCTCTCCTGCGGCTGTGGCGCAGGCTGCTGGAACTGCTGTTGCTGCGGCTGCTGTGGTTGCACATACGGCTGTTGAACAGGTTGCTGTGCGTAGGTCGATGGTGACGGCTGGCGCACAGGCTCAGCTTCCGGCATCACGCTCGGGGTAAATAAAGGCTCGCTTGGGCCATCATCCACCAGATCTTTCATCGGCGAGAATTCAAAGTCCGACAGCGAGAACGGATTTGCCCCTGCCGGCTGTTCACCGGAGTAACGCTGCTGCTGCGTTGCCGCAAACTGGCGCGCTAATTCGGCTTCTGCCGCATCATCTTCGTCTTCCAGCGCAGGTTCGTCGTGCTGATAGTCTTGACCGTAGCGCTGATTCTGCTGCGCAGCGAACTGGCGGGCCAGCTCGTCCTGCTGCATTTCATCAGCATCATCGTCGTACTCAGACTCGCGCGCTTTTTCTTCAGCCATGCGCTGGGAAGGCAGCTTGATGCCATAAGAAGCAAGCTCACGGCGGGTTGGCACGCGGACGCGGTTAGGACGAGGCAGTTGCGGACCAATCCCCTCTTTCACCTGAGGACGCGGTGCGCCCCCTGTTGCCAGGCTAAAGACCGGTGCCGCCGCTGCTGCGGCCGCAGTAGCCTGCTTAACGCCTTCCGCTACGGGTGCTACAGCAGGCGTCGGGTCGACCGGCGGAACAGAAACAGAAGGCGCCTTCGTAACTGGCTCCTGCACCGGTTCAGGCACAGGCTGATACCAGGCGGCCAGCTGTTCGCGTTCACGCGCACGGCGCTCTTCGACTTCTTCGAAATAGTACAGCGGTGGACGCGCAGGCTTCACCTCTTCCACGATTTCAGGCTCAGGTTCAGGCTGCGGTGCCACGTAAGGCTGCACAGGTTCAACGGGTTCAGGCACGTACTCCTGATAAGGCTGGGACACTGGCTGCTGATATTGCTGCGGTGCATACTCAGGCTGCGGCGGCTGATAAGGCTGCTGCCACTGTTCCTGCTGCACGGGGATGTAGCTTTCAGGTTCAGGCGCAATAACGGGCTCCGGCGTGTGAACACCCGGCGCAGTCTGCCAGTCAACCTGAGGTTGCTGAATAACGGATTCCGGCGGCGGGACCGGCGCGGATGGCATCACGGCGTCGACAGGCGCGGCATAAGCCTGCGCAGCGGTCGTCGCGGCGGCGGCAGCCGCAACCGGCTCGGTAACCGAGTGGCCGTTCAACAGTGGATCGTATTCGTCGAAGTCACCCGGCGTGGCACGGCTACCGGAAAAAAGCACATCATCAGGATCGACGGCGGTCCCTGCTGCACGGTACTCAACCTGCTCGTCTTCATCCATGCGTTTACCGGAGAAGAGCGCCGCATCGGTTTTACGGCCCAGCGGGTTGGCAAATTTCTCAGCCACACGCTGGCGACGCGCCAGCGCACCGCGCAGAATTCGGGCACGACGAGACTCGCGACGCTGCACAGGCGCATCGTCTTCCTCTTCATCTTCGTATTCGTCTTCATCCACCCACGTATCGTCACGACGGGTACGGTTACTGGCGAAGGTCAGAATGGTGAGGATAAAGCTGCCAATTTTCTCGGCAATGCTCACCCAGGACCAGCCGGTAAACAGCGTCAGCCCGGCGGCCCAGATGCACAGCAGCGCCAGCGTGCCGCCGCTGCTGTGCAGCATCGGCTGAAGTGCGGAACTTAATAAGCTGCCGATTACCCCGCCAGAGGCGAAGTACCAGATATCATCCGCATTGATCGCTGCCAGCCCGCAGGAGGTAAGGATCAGCGCCAGCGCGCCAATCAGGCGCAGCGAGACGGCGAAATAGTCGATGTAATCATCGTTCTGACGATGACGCCACGCAAACCAGCATCCGCCAATGATAATGACGGGAAGGGTGTAGGCCATCACACCGAAAATGAAAAACAGCGTGTCCGCAAGCCAGGCACCGGGGACACCGCCTAAATTATGGATAGGCTCATGCCATGCAGTTTGTGACCAGCTGGGATCAGAGGGGTTGAAACTGAGTAAGGCTGCCATCAGCCAGACGGCAAAAAGGGCAATAACAATCAGCAAAGCCTCGAGGAGACGACGTCCGCTGCTTAGCTTCGATAGTGTGACTTCTTTGTCTTCAGTGTATTCCTGGCTCAAGAAAGGCTCTCCAGGTATCAGGCATATCCTGCCTGTTTGCTAAAACGGACAACAGCGCCGGGACTCCCCGGCACTGTTGCTGTATGGATTAACAGGAGTGTAATCAAACTACGCTGATTTTGCACCTGTTCCGTGTTAGCGCGTCTTAATAACCAGACGATTGCTCTGTTTGACCTCTTCCATTACCACATAAGTACGGGTGTCGTTCACGCCCGGCAGACGCAACAGGGTTTCCCCCAGCAGCTTACGGTAGGCGGACATATCAGGCACACGGGTTTTCAACAGGTAGTCGAAATCACCGGACACCAGATGACACTCTTGAATTTCTTCAAGTTTTTGTACAGCGGCGTTAAATTGCTCAAACACATCCGGCGCACCACGATTCAGAGTAATCTCAACAAATACCAGAAGTGAGGCATCCAGATAATGCGGGTTCAGCAGAGCCGTATAGCCCTGAATAAAACCCTGTCTTTCCAGTCGGCGCACACGCTCAAGGCACGGCGTCGGGGAAAGTCCCACACGTTTTGAAAGCTCGACGTTGGAAATACGCCCATCCTTTTGCAATTCATTCAGAATGTTACGATCGATACGGTCGAGATCTTTGCCAGGGCGCTTCTTGCTATCTACCATTATTATTGTCTCTCTGTATTCCTTCCCTACTCCTGCCTGGACCCTGTGCACATCACTGTTCAGAGCCTGTACCCGTTAGTCATCACATCGCCTGGTTTTGTATTAGACGCGATGCGGATTCGGGTTCTGTTGGTAAGAAGACCGTTGCCCGAAGGCTGTCACCGACATCACGTATGGCGTCTGTCCACGCCATGCGTAGATTTCACTGACCCGGTAAAAATGGCATTTACGTGCATGCCTATGCGGCATACGGTTAACGCGGTTTTTTTTCTTCCTTGAATGTTTTCGCAAAAGCGCAGGGGATTGTCAAAGCAAAACATCGTTTTTTAGTACAACATGCCGGATATTCAACACGACAGGGTATTAATCCTCATTTTATTGCCTTATAAACGACCGGTTTTCTTAAGAAAGCGTGATGTTATCGCGCGCGATTCATCGTCCACGGCTATTACACAGATTGATATCAAAATTGCTGCGCTCTTTTTTTACGGCAACAAATTCCCTACAATCCAGCCAAATGTCTGCCAACAACAATGGGGATCTCATGGGCACGGCCAAACACAGTAAGCTGCTAATCCTTGGTTCTGGACCTGCGGGATATACCGCGGCGGTCTACGCTGCACGCGCTAACCTGCACCCGGTACTCATCACCGGCATGGAAAAAGGCGGTCAGCTGACCACCACCACCGAAGTGGAAAACTGGCCAGGGGACCCGAACGACCTGACCGGGCCGCTGCTGATGGAGCGCATGCACGAGCATGCCGCTAAATTCGAAACCGAAATTCTGTTCGATCACATCAACAAGGTCGACCTGCAGAACCGTCCGTTCCGCCTGACGGGTGACAGCGGTGAATACACCTGTGACGCGCTGATCATCGCTACCGGCGCCTCTGCCCGTTATCTCGGTCTGCCATCCGAAGAAGCGTTCAAAGGCCGCGGGGTTTCTGCCTGCGCCACCTGCGACGGTTTCTTCTATCGCAACCAGAAAGTCGCGGTTATCGGCGGCGGTAACACCGCGGTGGAAGAAGCGCTTTATCTGGCCAACATTGCCTCTGAAGTGCACCTGATCCACCGTCGCGAGACCTTCCGCGCGGAGAAGATCCTGATCAAACGCCTGATGGACAAAGTGGCAAGCGGCAACATCGTGCTGCACACCAACCGCACCCTGGAAGAGGTGACGGGCGACCAGATGGGCGTTGCCGGTCTGCGTATCCGTGATACCCAGAACACCGATAACGTCGAAACGCTGGAAGTGGCGGGTCTGTTCGTGGCTATCGGCCACAGCCCGAACACCGCGATCTTCGAAGGCCAGCTGGAGCTGGAAAACGGCTACATCAAAGTGCAGTCCGGCATTCACGGTAATGCGACTCAAACCAGCATCCCGGGCGTATTCGCGGCCGGCGACGTAATGGACCACATTTACCGTCAGGCGATCACCTCTGCGGGCACCGGCTGTATGGCCGCGCTGGACGCTGAACGCTACCTCGATGGACTGGCTGAACAAGGTAAATAATCTTTACAAGTCAGTAACAAACGTAAATAAAGGCGGCGATAAGTCGCCTTTATTGTCTCCCCGTTGTAACATTGCGCTGCCCAACTTCTAATAACGTCACCTGCAAAGTACGCAATGGAAAAAACCCGTCAACAAGAGTTAACACGCTGGCTGAAACAGCAAAGCGTTCTTTCCCGCCGCTGGCTTACGATTTCCCGTATTTTGGGTTTCATCAGCGGTCTGTTGATTGTTGCCCAGGCATGGCTGCTGGCCCGCATTCTTAATCACATGATCATGGAGAACATTCCCCGCGAAGCGCTCCTGCTGCCCTTTATTGTCCTGATCCTGATTTTTATCCTGCGCGCCTGGGTGGTGTGGCTGCGTGAGCGCGTCGGCTTCCACGCGGGGCAGCATATCCGCTATGAGATCCGCCGTCAGGTCCTCGACAGGCTTCAGGAAGCCGGGCCCGCGTGGATCCAGGGTAAACCGGCCGGTAGCTGGGCGACGCTGATCCTTGAGCAGATTGACGATATGCATGACTACTACGCGCGCTATCTGCCGCAGATGGCCCTTGCCGTCTTCGTTCCGCTGCTGATCGTGATCGCCATTTTCCCGGTGAACTGGATGGCAGCGCTGATTCTTATGGGCACCGCCCCGCTGATCCCGCTTTTTATGGCGCTGGTCGGGATGGGGGCAGCGGATGCCAACCGCCGAAACTTCCTGGCATTGGGTCGCTTGAGCGGTCATTTCCTCGATCGCCTTCGCGGCATGGAGACGTTGCGCATTTTTGGCCGCGGTGAAGCGGAAACCGAAAATATTCGCCTGGCGTCGCAGGACTTCCGTCAGCGCACCATGGAAGTGTTACGCCTCGCCTTCCTGTCCTCCGGCGTACTGGAATTCTTCACCTCACTGTCGATTGCCCTCGTGGCGGTCTACTTCGGCTTCTCCTACCTCGGCGCGCTGGATTTCGGCCATTACGGCACGGCGGTGACCCTTTCCGCCGGGTTCCTGGCGCTGATCCTGGCGCCGGAGTTTTTCCAGCCGCTTCGCGATCTGGGGACCTTCTATCACGCCAAAGCCCAGGCGGTTGGCGCCGCCGATAGCCTGAAAACGTTCCTGGAAACGCCGCTGGCCCACCCGGAGCGCGGTGACGTAACGCTGAATGCTAAAGACCCCGTGACCATTGAAGCACAGGACTTTTCCATTCTGTCGCCCGAAGGCAAAGTGCTCGCCGGTCCGCTGAACTTTACCTTACCTGCCGGACAACGCGTGGTGCTTGTCGGCATCAGCGGTTCCGGGAAAAGTTCTCTGCTGAACGCGCTATCCGGTTTTATGGCCTACACGGGTTCACTGCGGATCAACAAAACCGAACTGCGCAACCTCGATCCTGACGCCTGGCGTAAACAGCTCAGTTGGGTAGGCCAAAACCCGCAGCTTCCCGCCGCGACGCTGCGTGAAAACGTGCTTCTGGCGCGCCCGGACGCGCGAGAAGATGAGCTGCAATCGGTTCTCGACCGCGCCTGGGTCAGCGAATTTCTGCCGCTGCTGCCGCAAGGAGTGGATACCGTTGTCGGCGACCAGTCCGCCGGGCTGTCGGTCGGGCAGGCGCAGCGTGTGGCCGTTGCCCGCGCGCTGCTTAACCCATGCCAGCTTATGCTGCTGGACGAGCCCGCAGCCAGCCTTGACGCACACAGCGAGCAGCGCGTAATGGAAGCGCTTAACGCCGCCGCCCTGCAGCAAACCACCCTGATGGTCACCCACCAGCTGGAAGGGATTGCCGACTGGGACCAGATCTGGGTCATGGAAAACGGCCGTATTGTTGAGCAAGGCGACTACGCCTCTCTCGTTGCCGCCCAGGGGCCATTTGCGACCCTGCTGGCGAACCGTCAGGAGGATATCTGATGCGCGCTCTGCTGCCTTATCTTGCGCTTTATAAACGCCACAAATGGATGCTGACGCTGGGGATTGTGCTGGCGATTGTCACGCTGCTCGCCAGCATCGGCCTGCTCACGCTTTCCGGCTGGTTCCTGTCGGCCTCGGCCGTCGCGGGGTTCGCCGGATTATACAGCTTCAACTATATGCTTCCGGCTGCCGGGGTTCGCGGTACCGCCATCACCCGTACTGCCGGACGCTATTTCGAACGGCTGGTCAGCCACGACGCCACTTTCCGCGTGCTGCAGCACCTGCGTATCTATACCTTCAGCAAACTGCTGCCCCTCTCCCCTGCCGGGCTGGCGCGTTTTCGTCAGGGCGAGTTGCTTAACCGCGTGGTGGCGGACGTTGACACGCTGGATCACCTTTACCTGCGCGTGATTTCCCCTATCGTGGGCGCGTTTGTGGTGATTGTGGTGGTCACGCTGGGGCTGTCTGTTCTGGATGTTCCCGTTGCGCTGACGCTGGGCGGGATCATGCTGCTGACGCTTATCGTTCTGCCGCCGCTGTTTTACCGCGCCGGGAAATCCACCGGGGAAAACCTGACGCGTCTGCGCGGGGACTACCGCCAGCAGCTGACCGCCTGGCTTCAGGGGCAGGCAGAGCTGACCATTTTTGGTGCCAGCAAGCGCTACCGCGCGCGGATGGAAAGTACGGAGCTGAACTGGCATGAGGCCCAGCGCCGTCAGTCGGAGCTGACGGCCTTCTCTCAGGCGCTGATGATGCTGATCGGCGGCGTGGCGGTAATAGCCATGCTGTGGCTGGCTTCCGGCGATATTGGGGGAAACACACAGCCGGGTCCGCTTATTGCCCTTTTCGTTTTCTGTGCGCTGGCCGCGTTTGAAGCGCTGGCTCCGGTGACGGGTGCCTTCCAGCATCTGGGACAGGTCATCGCCTCTGCCCTGCGCATCACCCAGATTGCCGAGCAGGAGCCTGAAGTCACGTTCAGTGCCGGGCAGACCGTTGTCCCTGAGCAGGTTGCGCTGACGCTTGAAGATGTCACCTTCAGCTATGACAAACAGGCGCAGAACGCGCTGGACGGTATCACCCTTTCTGTGAATGCCGGCCAGCGGATTGCGATCCTCGGCCGTACCGGCTGCGGTAAATCGACGCTGCTGCAGCTGTTGACCCGCGCCTGGGACCCGCAGCGCGGTCAGATTTGTTTTAATAATACGTTGCTGACCGATTTCAGCGAGCAGGCCCTGCGCAAAACCGTCAGCGTCGTTCCGCAGCGGGTGCATCTGTTTAGCGCCACCCTGCGCGATAACCTGCTGCTGGCTGCGCCAGAGGCCTCTGATGATGCGCTTCGCGCCGTGCTGGAACAGGTCGGTCTGCATAAGCTGCTTGAGGGCGATGGACTGAACAGCTGGCTCGGTGAAGGCGGTCGTCAGCTTTCCGGCGGAGAGCTGCGCCGTCTGGCGATTGCGCGCGCGCTGCTGCACGATGCGCCGCTGATGCTGCTTGACGAACCTACCGAAGGGCTGGATGCCACGACCGAGAGCCAAATCCTTGATTTGCTGGCCAATGTCATGACCGGTAAAACCGTCCTGATGGTTACGCACCGCCTGCGCGGACTGGCGAGTTTTGATCGGATAATTGTGATGGACAACGGACACATTATTGAGCAAGGTAGTCACGCAGAGCTGTTGGCGAAACAGGGTCGCTACTTCCAGTTTAAACAGCGTCTGTAGACTATATTTGTAGCGTCCTCACTCGCGTACTGGAGTTTTGCTGTCATGCGCCTGGTCCAGCTTTCTCGTCATAACATCGCGTTCCCTTCTCCAGAAGGGGCGCTGCGTGAACCCAATGGGCTGCTGGCCCTTGGTGGTGACCTCAGCCCTGCGCGGCTGTTGATGGCGTACCAGCGCGGCATCTTCCCCTGGTTTTCTCCCGGCGACCCGATTTTATGGTGGTCTCCCGATCCGCGTGCCGTGCTGTGGCCAGAGCAGTTTCACCTGAGCCGCAGCATGAAGCGTTTCCATGCAAAATCACCGTACCGCGTCACCCTGAACCACGCCTTTGGTCAGGTCATTGAAGGCTGTGCCGAAGACCGGTTTGAGGGAACATGGATAACCCGCGATATCATTACCGCTTACCACCAGCTTCACGAGCTTGGCTACGCGCACTCCATTGAGGTGTGGGACGGCGGAGCACTGGTCGGCGGCATGTATGGCGTGGCGCAGGGGACGCTGTTTTGTGGTGAGTCGATGTTCTCCCGCGCGGTTAACGCCTCGAAAACGGCGCTGCTGGTCTTCTGCCAGGCGTTTGCCCAGCGCGGCGGACGCCTGATCGATTGTCAGGTGCTCAATGAGCACACGGCTTCCCTCGGCGCCGTTGAGATACCGCGACGCCAGTACATCGAGCATCTGGATGCCAGTCGTCAGGAAAAGCTCCCGCGCGACTTCTGGATACCGAGAACGCTCTTTATGCCCAATGCCTAAATGTTTTCCGCATATTTTTTGTGAGGGTGTTATAATTATGCCGCAGAGTAGCTTCTGCCTGTTGCCCCGCCGCCGTTTGGGACCTTCGCTTCAGATAACGTCCTGACGTTTATCCTGTTGTCTCCCCTTTACGAATGCGCTTCCTGTTCGGTTGTACCGTGACGCTTGGGCAATGCGCCGAAACTGTTTTGCTGCGTTTCAAACGCGCAATTCTTTACTTAATTGATGAATTTCGGCATTATCTTGCCGGTTCAAAACTTGGTAGTGATACCCCAGAGGATTAGATGGCCAAAGAAGACAATATTGAAATGCAGGGTACCGTACTTGATACGTTACCTAATACCATGTTTCGCGTAGAGCTGGAAAACGGTCACGTGGTAACTGCGCACATCTCCGGTAAAATGCGCAAAAACTACATCCGCATTTTGACGGGCGACAAAGTGACTGTTGAACTGACCCCGTACGACCTGAGCAAAGGCCGCATTGTCTTCCGTAGTCGCTAATTGTTTTCGCCTGTAATGGCAGATGAATATTTAAAAGGTCGGGTTAAACCCGGCCTTTTTTATTTGTGGCTTTAATTTGGCTATGCCGGGGGATGTATTTTTTGGCAACCTGGTGGCCTCATCCCAGCCCTCTTCCACAGGGAGAGGGCTAAAGGCAGGCATAAAAAAACCGGGCTATTGCCCGGTTTTTAAGACCTACGTAAGAAATCAGTGAGCCGCTTCCGGCTTGTGCTTCGCTGCACTCTGGAAATCGTACGTCAGTTCGTTCTTCGCCTGGTCCAGCGCCACGGTCACCTGGCCGCCGTCCACCAGCGAGCCAAACAGCAGCTCGTTCGCCAGCGGTTTCTTCAGGTTGTCCTGAATCACGCGCGCCATCGGACGGGCCCCCATCGCACGGTCGTAGCCTTTCTCGGCCAGCCAGTTGCGGGCCTCCTGGCTTACTTCCAGCGACACGCCTTTCTGATCCAGCTGAACCTGCAACTCGACGATGAACTTGTCCACCACCTGATGGATCACCTCGGTAGAGAGGTGATCGAACCAGATAATGTTGTCCAGACGGTTACGGAACTCCGGCGTGAAGATCTTCTTGATCTCCTCCATCGCATCGGTGCTGTTGTCCTGGTGGATCAGGCCGATGGATTTACGCTCGGTTTCACGTACCCCGGCGTTGGTGGTCATCACCAGCACCACGTTGCGGAAGTCCGCCTTGCGCCCGTTGTTGTCGGTCAGCGTCCCGTTGTCCATCACCTGCAGCAGGATGTTGAACACGTCCGGGTGCGCTTTCTCGATTTCATCGAGCAGCAGGACCGCGTGCGGATGCTTGATCACCGCGTCGGTGAGCAGGCCGCCCTGGTCAAAGCCCACGTAGCCCGGAGGCGCACCAATCAAACGACTGACGGTGTGACGCTCCATATACTCGGACATATCAAAGCGCAGCAGCTCAATGCCCAGCGCTTTGGAGAGCTGAACCGTTACCTCGGTTTTCCCCACGCCGGTCGGGCCGGCAAACAGGAAGGAACCGACAGGCTTGTGCTCATGCCCCAGTCCTGCGCGGGCCATCTTGATCGCTTCGGTTAAGGCCTCAATGGCTTTATCCTGACCAAAGACCAGCATTTTCAGGCGGTTGCCGAGGGTGCGCAGCGTGTCGCGGTCGCTCTGAGAAACGCTCTTCTCAGGGATACGCGCGATGCGGGCCACCACGGACTCAATATCCGCCACGTTAACGGTTTTCTTACGCTTGCTGGCCGGCATCAGGCGCGCACGCGCCCCTGCCTCATCAATCACGTCAATCGCCTTATCCGGCAGATGACGGTCGTTGATGTATTTCACCGCCAACTCCACCGCCGCACGCACCGCTTTCGCGGTGTAACGCACGTCGTGGTGCGCTTCGTACTTCGGCTTCAGGCCGTTGATGATCTGCACCGTTTCCTCGACGGACGGTTCGGTCACGTCGATTTTCTGGAAGCGGCGCGCCAGCGCACGGTCTTTCTCAAAGATGTTGCTGAACTCCTGGTAGGTGGTGGAGCCAATCACGCGGATCTTGCCGCTGGAGAGCAGCGGTTTGATCAGGTTAGCCGCATCCACCTGGCCACCGGAGGCCGCACCCGCGCCGATGATGGTGTGGATTTCATCGATAAACAGGATACTGTTGGTGTCCTGCTCCAGCTGTTTTAACAGCGCCTTGAAGCGTTTTTCAAAATCACCACGGTATTTGGTGCCCGCCAGCAGCGAGCCGATGTCCAGCGAGTAGATGGTGCAGTCGGCAATCACTTCCGGTACGTCGCCCTGCACAATGCGCCAGGCAAGGCCTTCGGCAATCGCGGTTTTACCCACGCCAGATTCCCCCACCAGCAGCGGGTTGTTCTTGCGGCGACGGCACAGCACCTGGATCGCGCGCTCCAGCTCTTTATCGCGACCAATCAGCGGGTCGATACCGCCAACGCGAGCAAGCTGATTAAGATTGGTGGTGAAGTTTTCCATACGATCCTCCCCGCCTGCTTGCTCTTCATTGTTATTGACCTGATTGCTGGAATCCGAGGCCTGGTTAGGCTCGTCTTTGCGCGTTCCGTGAGAGATAAAGTTAACCACGTCGAGGCGGCTGACTTCGTGTTTGCGCAGCAGATAGGCAGCCTGTGACTCCTGCTCGCTGAAGATGGCGACTAAGACGTTTGCGCCAGTCACTTCACTACGTCCGGAAGACTGGACGTGGAATACCGCGCGCTGCAACACGCGCTGGAAGCTGAGCGTCGGCTGCGTGTCGCGCTCTTCTTCACTGGCAGGCAGCACCGGTGTGGTTTGTTCGATGAAGGCTTCGAGTTCCTGACGTAGCGCCACCAGATCCACGGAGCAGGCTTCCAGCGCTTCGCGGGCAGATGGGTTGCTAAGCAGTGCGAGCAGTAAATGCTCGACGGTCATAAACTCATGTCGGTGCTCACGCGCTCTGGCGAAAGCCATGTTTAAACTGAGTTCCAGTTCTTGATTGAGCATAGGCACCTCCCCCAATTTTATGCCTTATCAGGCCTTTTCCAGCGTACACAGCAACGGATGCTCGTTCTCCCTCGCATAGTCGTTCACCATCGCCACTTTGGTTTCCGCCACTTCGGCTGTGAAGATGCCGCAGATAGCTTTGCCACGATAATGAACGGTAAGCATCAGTTGCGTTGCACGTTCTACATCATAAGAAAAGAACTTTTGTAGCACGTCAATAACAAATTCCATCGGCGTGTAATCATCGTTCATTAACATAACTTTATACATAGATGGCGGTTTTAGCGCGTCACGCACTTTGTCTTCCGCCAGCTGGTCAAAATCCAGCCAGTCGTTGGTCTTACCCATTTTGCATAACCACTTTGAATCTACCTCAGATGTTAGATAACAATCATCTATTACTGTCATCCGCGATGTCTGTCACAAACTGTTGCAATAGCGTTAACTGCTTCAAACTTTGGTTGATTATTGTCCCATCTCCAGCGCCAAACGCTTGACGACGTCTTTCGTTTCTCTAAATTGTACAAGCGTGAGATGGCGAGGTTTTGAACAGCCCCCACTCCACCACCGGTTCATTCCATCTTAACTTATAAGATTTACGAAGGATGTCGAAGCATGGAAATGGGTACTGTTAAGTGGTTCAACAACGCCAAAGGGTTTGGCTTCATCTGCCCCGAAGGCGGCGGCGAGGATATCTTCGCTCACTATTCCACCATTCAGATGGATGGTTACAGAACGCTCAAAGCCGGGCAGTCCGTCCGGTTCGATGTCCACCAGGGACCAAAAGGCAATCATGCAAGCCTTATCGTCCCCATTGAAGCAGAGACGGTTGCATAGCTCTCTGTTTTATTGTGTACATCCCGCAGTCAAAATGCCAGCCCGATCGGCTGGCATTTTTATTTTCGGGTTATTCCCGAGCCAGCGCATCCACCGGATCCAGCCGCGCCGCGTTGCGGGCGGGCAACCAGCCAAACAAAATGCCGGTAAAGGTTGAACACAAGAATGCGGTAATAATGGCCACCGGCGAGAAGCCAATTTCCCAGCCGGGTAAAAAGAGCTGGAGCGCGAAGGCGATCATCATCGAGAGCGCAATCCCCATCGCACCGCCGACCAGACACACCAGCACGGCTTCAATCAAAAACTGCTGCAGCACGTCGCTGGCTCTGGCCCCGACCGCCATGCGGATGCCAATCTCCCGGGTACGCTCGGTTACCGACACCAGCATGATGTTCATCACCCCGATACCGCCGACGACCAGCGAAATCACCGCCACCAGCGTGAGGAACAGCTGAAGAGTACGTGTGGTCTTTTCTGCCGTTTTCAAGAGGCCGTCCATATTCCAGGTGAAGAAATCTTTCTTCCCGTGGCGCAGGGTGAGCAGCCGCTCAAGCTGCTGTTCGGCCAGCGCGCTGTCGTAGCCCTCCTTCACGCGCACGGTGATGGAGTTGAGCCAGGATTGCCCCATAATCCGCCCGGAGATGGTGGTATAGGGAAGCCAGACGCGCAGGATCTTGCTGCTGCCAAACATCGACTGCTTCTCTTCCGCCACGCCGATGACCGTGGCAGGCATGTTGCCGACCAGGATCACTTCGCCCACCACGTTAGCTTTATTGGGGAAAAGCTGCCTGCGCGAGTTTGCGTCCAGCACCACCACCTGCGCCCTGCCCGCCAGCTGTTCGGCGTTAAAGGTGGCGCCTTCGCTGAAGGTCATACCGTAGACGTTGAAATAATCCCCGCTGACGCCGTTCGCGCTGGCCGCCACGTCAACATTGCCCACGCGCAGGCGCAGGTTTTGCGACACCGCAGGCGTGGCGGAGTTGACCCACGGCTGCTTCTGAATGGCCGCCAGATCGTCGTATTTCAGCGCCTGCTGATACTGAGGCTCGTCGTCACCAAAGTCTTTGCCGGGATAGACGTCGATGGTGTTGGTGCCGATAGCGCGAATATCCGCCAGCACCAGCTGCTTGGCCGCATCGCCCACCACCACAATCGACACCACCGAGGCGATACCGATGATAATGCCGAGCATGGTCAGCAGGGTACGCATTTTATTGGCCGCCATCGCCAGCCAGGCCATGGTCAATGCTTCACGAAAGCCGCTGGAAAATTGCCCCCATCCGGTTGATGCCGGAAGCACTTCTTTCAGCGCCGCAGCCCTGGACTCACGCGGCGGCGGGTTGCTGACCAGCTCGCCGTCGTGGATCTCAATGATTCGCTCCGCCTGCGCCGCCACCTGCGGATCGTGGGTCACGATAATGACCGTATGCCCCTGATCGCGAAGCTGGTGCAGGATCGCCATCACCTCTTCGCCGGAATGGCTGTCGAGCGCGCCGGTTGGCTCATCCGCGAGGATCACCTGCCCGCCGTTCATCAGGGCACGGGCAATACTCACGCGCTGCTGCTGGCCGCCGGACAGCTGCGAGGGCTGATACTCCACCCGCTCCGCCAGCCCCAGGCGCGTCAGCAGCATCTGCGCGCGCTCGAGGCGTTTTTTCCGCTCGACGCCCGCATAGACCGCCGGAACTTCCACGTTCTGCGCGGCATTGAGGTGAGAAAGCAGATGGTAACGCTGGAAGATAAAGCCGAAGTGCTCCCGACGCAGCTTCGCCAGCGCGTCGCCGTCCAGCGTTGAGACGTCCGTCCCGGCCACGCGGTACGTGCCGCTGGTCGGTTTATCCAGGCAGCCGAGAATGTTCATCAGCGTCGATTTACCGGAGCCAGATGCCCCGACAATCGCCACCATCTCGCCCACCTCCACGCGCAGGGAGATACCTTTTAGCACCTCCACCGGGCCATCACCCGACGGATAGCTGCGGCGAATGTCTTTCAGCTCAAGCAATGCCGTCATTTCGCGGCTCCGGGCAGGCTTTCGCTGATGACAACCTCCTCACCCTCTTCCAGCCCTTTCACCACCACCACGTCGGTGTCGTTGCGCGCGCCAATCACCACTTCGCGCTCGCGCGTTTCGCCGTTGCGCAGCACTTTCACTTTATAGCGGCTATCACCGGCGGACTCACCCAGCGCGGAGAGGGGAATGGTCAGCACGTTCTTCACGCCGGTCAGCTGGATATGCACCTGCGCGGTCATGTCGAGACGCAGCACGCCCTGCGGGTTCGGCACTTCAAAACGGGCATAGTAGAAGATGGCGTCGTTAACCTTTTCCGGCGTCGGGAGAATGTCTTTCAGCACGCCTTCGTAGCGCGTCTGCGGATCGCCCAGCACCGTAAACCAGGCATTCTGCCCCGGTCTGAGATGGATAACGTCCGCCTCCGAGACCTGAGCTTTGACCAGCATGGTGCTCATGTCCGCCAGCGTCAGAATGTTGGGCGCCTGCTGCGCGGCAATCACCGTCTGCCCCTGCAGCGTGGTAATTTGCGTCACTTCCCCGGCCATCGGCGCAACGATTTTGGTGTAGTCGAGGTTGGTTTTCGCCGTATCCAGCGAGGCCTGGTTGCGTTTGATTTGCGCGTCAATCGTGCCAATCTGCGCCTGCTTCACCGCCAGTTCCGTGGTGGCCGTATCTAAATCCTGCTTCGAGATCGCCTGGGTTTTGGCCAGCGCCTGCTGACGGGTCAGCGTCACCTGGGCCAGGTTACGCTCTGCCTGCGCCTGCGCGCGCTGCGCGCGCAGCTCCATCAGCGTGGCTTCCACCTCGCGGATCTGGTTCTCGGCCTGTTCAGGATCGATCACGCCGAGCAGCTGGCCTTTTTTTACCTTATCGCCAATCTCAACCGACAGCGTTTTCAGCTGACCGCTGACCTGTGCGCCAACGTCAACCTTGCGCAGGGCATCAAGTTTGCCCGTCGCGAGGACGTTTTGTTGCAGTTCGCCCGGACGAACAATCAGCGTCTGATACTGCGGCACCGGCGCATTCAGCACCTGCCATAGCCAGTACCCACCGGCTAACACCACGACCGCCAGCAGCAGAAACAGCGTTCTGCGTTTTCCCTTGAGGTTCATAAATATTCCAAATAAATGTTCTGGCAATGATAAATGCTGATTCTATCTAAACGACTCCTCAACGAAACCCCTGCTCTCCGAAATCGTCACAATTTGTTTACGAGACGTTGAACGTTCGCCTGCTGAAATGGAGATCTTCATCAAGAAGCAGGATCTAACATGTCTTCCATCGTCGATACACCTTTTTCAAACCTGCCACAGCCTGCATCGGGTTGGCAGCTCTTCAGTCATCTGGCTTCCGGTAAGCTCACGCCAGGGCTGGCGTGGCAAAACCCCGCCTATCGACGTAAATTCATGCTACGTTCGCTGGCGACGCCTGTAAGTACCGCTCGCCTGTTGACGAGCCTTGCAAAACAGCCGAGCCTGATGCAAATGCTGCAGGTGCAGCCAGGACTGCCGTGCCGTCTGCATCGCCCCTGGCTGACGGTGAATATGGATCGCCAGCAGGCCCTTGAGTCCCTTAACTGGCACTATCAAACGATGAGCCGCCATATGCCGGCATCGCTGCTCTCGGGTTATCTGTCGAAAAAGGGCTTCACGCTGCTCACCTTAACCGGTAAAGATGAAGAGCAATTTACCGTCCGCCTGTGCGCCGATGCGTTTCTGGATAAAGAAGGGGAAGCCACCCTCGCCTTCTGCGACCACCAGAATACGGTGCTGGCCGAGATGACCTTCACCCTGTGCCAGTTTGAGGGAAAATCGACGCTGTTTATCGGCGGCCTGCAGGGCGCAAAAGCCCACGTTCCCCATGAGCTGATCCAGGGTGCGACGAAGGCCTGCCATGGTCTGTTCCCGAAACGTCTGCTGGTCGAAGCCGCCATGACCCTCGGCACCGCCTTCCCGGTAGAACAGATAGTCGCCGTCAGTAACGACACCCATATTTATCGCAGCTGGCGCTACCGCAAGAAAAAAGAGGGGAAACTGTTGGCCGATTACGACAGTTTCTGGATCTCCATCGGCGGCGAAAAGCAGGATAGCGGCAACTTCATGCTGCCACTCGTCATGCCACGTAAACCGATGGAAGAGATCGCGAGCAAAAAACGCTCCGAATATCGCCGCCGCTACGCGCTGCTGGACAGCCTGATTCAGCAGGTGAACCAGGCGACTCAACGTTAATCCGCTCTCCCGCGTGCCAGCCACAGCACGCGGGAAAACATCTTCCGCAGCAGGGTCGGCACCGCCTCCACGCCCCGTCTCCCCGCTTCCGTCGCCACTTCAATGGCTAAATCCGGTTTTGAAGAACGATGAATAGCTTTGGCGATCACGCGCCGCATGTTCATCGGGACATCGACCGGCACCATGGCAATTCGGTGGAATACGTCGTCGAACCCCTGACGATACATAAAGTGTTCCATGTCCATCGCGGGCAGCATGGTTAAATGGTCGCGCTCTTCCTCGCGCTCGTTATTCAGCAGGCTACGCACGGTCGAGGCATATTTTTTGCCCGCCTCATCACCGTCGACCAGAACGTGCCACTCGATCCCCATCCGGCGGGCAAATTTTATCAGCGGCTTGAGTCCCGACTGGGCGAATTCAATCACCTTGATGCCTTCCGCATCAAAATGGTGGCCGCACTGGCGCGCCAGTTCGTTGATGACCCAGGTTTCCGTCTCTCCTTCCACCAGCAGCCAGCAGCGGGCAAAGAGCGACGACGCGCGGTTAAAGCGAATATGAAACGCGATGCGCCGCCCGTCTTCCGCGTTCAATCCACCCGGACCTAACCGGTAGGCGGAGACGCGGGAAGATTCACGCACCAGACGACAGACGTGCTCGACCGGCGTCAGCGATAATAATTCGCCGGAATTGGTGGTCGTAACGCGCTGGAGCGGCAGCAGATTCAGCAGATGCCATGCCACGGAGAGCATGATGGGATGAAGGCGCGTTTCCGGGTCTTCCACCAGCAGCAGCGGCCTGGCGTCCCGGTCAAGACGCACGGTGCCTTTGGCCTGCAGAAGCGTTGAAAACAGACCCAGCAAAATCACCCGATGGGTACGACCGCCGGGCCGGTCGATCATCCGGTTAATGATATCGAGGTAGCGCCAGCTGCGCTGTTCGTCATGAGAGCGGCGGCGCATGAGGCGGTGGCGCGACTCCGACGTTCCCTGCTCGGAAAAATAGTGCTCCAGCAGCTGTACCATTGCGGACAACCCCTGACGAATTTGACCGTCGGTCAGATTCTGGGGACGCGACACCAGCTCTCTCGCCAGAAAATCCAGCTCGCGGGCGGTGACTTCCACTTCCGGCATATTCGGTACGGTACCGTTACGGATGCGCCGCATAAAACGCGCGTCGCGCAGGCGCAGCACCGGCGTCAGGCGGATCAGATGGCGGGCAAGATCGTCGATATTGTCCAGCGGGATCGGGCTGGCCTTCTCATCAAGAAAATCACGCAGGGTCAACACGCCCTCGTTTTCCGCCATCTCCCCTTCCAGCCGGTAGAATATGCGGTGGAAACCGTCATCGCACGGTACCCAGCAGGGTGACAGCGGGCGGAAGCGACGCACGCGATGACGTCCGGGCTCGGACTCGCGGAACGTCAGGATAATATGCAGGTGCTTCTCGCGCCCCGTCACGTCGCCGGGGGGGAACCAGAAATCGTCGCGAACGAAGTGATACAGATCGTCTTCGGGCGAAAGCAGTAACGTCAGCGCATCCAGCAGGCTGGACTTACCCCAGGCGTTCTCGCCGATCAGGACGTTGTTCTGTTCCAGCTGCAGCGACAGGCGGTTAATACCGCGAAACCCGACAATTTCCACACGTTCGAGAAGCATAAATCCCCCGCGCAATGTTCACTTTTTCCTTTAAGTTATCAGCAGTATAGCGGGAGGCGCCCTGTCACGACAGCACAACATTCACCCTGACAAGAATTGGTCTATGCTCTATTTACCGCTGATTTGAACAAGGGAAGTTGCGATTAAGTGGTCCGCAGCTCCCGATATGACGCCCCAAACCGTCCTTTATCGACGTCCTGTGGCTCAATTTTCCAATTTTCAGCCCAAAATCGTCTCTTCGTGGCTGATTTTGGCCCTG
>NZ_JBMKHT010000024.1:0-62574 GCF_049238165.1 Enterobacter cloacae complex sp. IR5422
CAGGGCCAAAATCAGCCACGAAGAGACGATTTTGGGCTGAAAATTGGAAAATTGAGCCACAGGACGTCGATAAAGGACGGTTTGGGGCGTCATATCGGGAGCTGCGGACCACTTAATCGCAACTTCCCTAGAAAGCGAAACCATAAATAATTATAAGGAAAATCCTGGATAAAAAGCGACAGGCGCGAAAGGGCGGTTTCGTTAAGGCTTGTTCAGAGGCCAGTCGCACACGGTTTGACCACTGTCGTCTTAAGATCACAAATCAGAAATCTTTCCCCCCGGAAGGAACGGGTTTCTCTACACTCCAGGTAATATTCACTGGAGGCATGACATCATGGCGAACACCATCACGGCTGATGACATTCGGGAACACTTTTCGCAGGCTATGTCGGCGATGTACCAGCAGGAAGTTCCGCAGTACGGCACCTTGCTTGAACTGGTAGCGGACGTAAACCTGGCGGTGCTGGAAAATGATCCACTATTACATGAACAACTGGCAAACGCCGATGAGCTTGCGCGTCTGAACGTCGAGCGTCACGGGGCCATCCGCGTCGGCAGTGCGCAAGAACTTTCAACCCTGCGCCGTATGTTTGCCATTATGGGGATGTACCCGGTCAGCTATTACGATCTCTCCCAGGCGGGGGTGCCGGTCCACTCAACGGCATTTCGGCCGATTGATGATGCGGCGCTGTGCCGTAATCCGTTCCGCATCTTTACTTCGCTGCTGCGCCTTGAGCTGATTGAAAACGTCGCGCTGCGCGAACGTGCGGCGGAAATTCTGTCTCACCGAAACATCTTCACCCCGCGCTGTCTGGCGCTTCTCGATCTGTATGAATCTGAAGGGCAGTTTACCGTCGAGCAGGCGCAGGAGTTTGTGCAGGAAGCGCTGGAAACCTTCCGCTGGCACCGCCATGCGACGGTCGATCAGGAGACCTATCTCGCGCTGCATAACGAGCACCGGCTGATCGCCGATGTGGTCTGCTTCCCGGGCTGCCACATTAACCACCTGACGCCGCGCACGCTGGACATTGACCGGGTGCAGGAGCTGATGCCGAAGTACGGTATTGAGCCGAAAATTTTGATTGAAGGGCCGCCGCGTCGCGAGGTGCCCGTCCTGCTGCGTCAAACCAGTTTCAAGGCGCTGGAAGAGCCGGTGCTGTTTGCCGGTGAACACAAAGGCACCCACACCGCGCGCTTCGGTGAGATTGAGCAGCGCGGCGTGGCGCTGACCCCGAAAGGCCGGGAACTGTACGATAGCCTCCTTGCCCAGGCCGGTACCGGCAAAGATAACCTGACGCACCAGCTGCATCTGCAGGAGATCTTTAGCGCCTTCCCTGACAGCGAACTGTTAATGCGCCGTCAGGAGCTGGCGTATTTCCGCTATCGTCTGACGCCAGCGGGTGAAGCGCATCGCCATGCGTTCCGGCCGGGCGACGATCCGCAGCCGCTGATCGAGCGCGGATGGGTCGTCGCACAGCCGATCACCTACGAAGATTTCCTCCCGGTCAGCGCCGCGGGGATTTTCCAGTCCAATCTCGGGAATGAAACCCAGGCCCGCAGCCACGGTAACGCCAGCCGCGATGCGTTTGAAGCGGCCCTCGGCTGCCCGGTGTATGACGAATTTTCCCTCTATGAGGAGGCTGAAACGCGCAGCAAACAGCGTTGCGGTTTGCTCTGAAAGCGTTACTCTGCTGGGGTGTGATGGAAAAAATAAGGTCGTTATGCAAAATCCTTCCGCCCCTGTGGTTGAAACGCGCCAGGGCGCACTGTCTGGTTTAACCGATGAAAATGTCCACGTCTGGTGCGGTATTCCTTATGCCGCACCGCCCGTTGGCGAGTGGCGCTGGCGCTCCCCGCGGCATCCTGAGCCGTGGGATGGCGTTCGCGAGGCTACCGCTTTTTCGGCCTCAAGCTGGCAAAGCAGCGAATATTGCCAGGAGCTGGGCGGGGGCGATCCCGGTCAGTTCTCGGAAGACTGCCTCTATCTGAACGTCTGGTCTCCCACAGAGCGCGCCGGGCCGCTTCCGGTTATGGTCTGGCTGCACGGCGGCGGCTTTACCATCGGTGCGGGTGGCTTACCGCCCTATAACGGCAAAGCGCTGGCCACGCGCGGCGTGGTTGTGGTGACGATCAACTACCGTCTCGGTCATCTTGGCTTTTTTGCCCATCCCGCGCTGGAAGGCGAGGAAGATCGCGTGGTGCATAATTTTGCCCTGCTGGATCAGATCGCCGCCCTCGAATGGGTAAGGGACAATATCGCCGCATTTGGTGGCGACCCCGCTAACGTGACCCTGTTTGGTGAATCCGCGGGCGCGCGCAGCGTGCTCTCTCTGCTGGCCTCCCCGCTTGCAGAAGGATTGTTCCATAAGGCGATTGTGCAAAGCGGGTACACCTTGCCGGACACGCCGCGAGAGCAGGCGTTGCAAAAAGGGGAGGCGCTGGCCGCCCATTTTGGCCTGGAAAAGGCGACAGCCGAGCAGCTGCGCGCCATTCCGCCGGAGGCGTTCTGGCCGCTCACCGCGCCGCTGAACATTGCTCCGGCCCCCATCGTCGGGGATTGCGTTCTGCCTGAAGCGATGCTGGACGTCTTTTTCGCCGCTCGCCAGCACCCCGTGCCGGTAATGATCGGCTCGAACAGCGATGAGGCCAGCGTGATGGCGGTGTTTGGCATCGATCTCGCCGGGCAAATCCAGAAGCTTCGCCGGGAGCGCCGCTTCGGGCTGGGGCTGATTAAGCTGCTCTATCCGGGCGTCAAAGGCGATGAGGAGCTGGGCCGGCAGGTGTGCCGCGACATGGCGTTCACCACGATGGGCTACGTCGTGATGCAGGCGCAGCAGCGCGTCGGCGGATTGTGCTGGCGTTACTGGTTTGACTATGTTGCGGAAGCGGAACATGCCACCTATATCAACGGCGCGTGGCACGGCAATGAAGTGCCTTACGTCTTTGATACCCTCGGCCAGGTGGAGCCTTCACGCCAGTATGTCAACGAACGGGATGTGCAGTTTGCTGCTCAGGTGGCCGATTACTGGGTGAGCTTTGCGCGAGACGCAGGACCTCGTGAGATCCTGCCCGGGCCGACGCACTGGCCCGCATGCCGTAAAGGGCGGGACGTATTATTACGCATTGGCGTGAATAAACATGCAGGTTTCAGGCTTGAAAACCGCTTTATGCGCGCCCGGATGAGCCTCTTCAAACGGGTGATGAAGCACCACGTCAGCCTCGATTAAGCAAACAGGCGCGAAACGCCGCCAGCCCATTTTCCTCCCCTGGCGTTTCGCGCAGCACCAGCCGGTAGCTCGCGCCGGTTTTTATGCTGGTTTCATAAGGCCGCATCAGTCTTCCCGCGCGGACATCTTCGGCCACCAGCGTTTCGTCGGCAATGGCGACGCCCAGCCCCTGAATGGCGGCCGTGATGGCGAGATCCATCGTGTCGAAGTGTTGATTTTTGTGCATGGCAAAGCCCGGACCTTCCTGTTTCGTCAGCCACAGCGACCAGTCTGTTTTATCCCTTGTCGGATGCAGGAACGTCAGCGATCCCAGCGCTGCACCCGCCCGCACCGGGCTTATCACCGGGGTGAGCGCCTCTTCGAACAGCAGGTCGCCTGCGCTCATGTGCGTACCGAACACGATGGCCGCGTCGTAAGATTCGGTTTTGAAATTGACGTTATGATCGGTGGTGGTGGTCAGGGCGATCTGCAGATCCGGCTGCTCACGCTCCACCTCCAGCAGGCGCGGCACCAGCCAGCGCATGGCGCAGGTGGGCGCCTTGAGCCGGATCACGGTTTGCTGGCTGCGGGCCTGGTCGGCCACGGTCAGCAAGTGTTCGAACGCAGACTGCAGTTCCGGGAGCAGGGCGCAGCCCTGTGAAGAGAGGCGCAGGCCGCGCGCGTGGCGTTCAAAAAGCGGAAAGCCAAACCAGGCCTCGAGGGAGGCTATCTTGCGGCTCACGGCCCCCTGCGTCAGACAAAGCTCTGCGGCAGCATGGGTGAGATTCAGGTGACGCGCGGTGACTAAAAATGCGTCGATGGCATTGAGCGGGAGCGAACGGCGCGACATGAAAACACCTCAGCTATGCATTTTTCTCATGGCTATTATGACAACAATTCGATTGTCCCGACAACAGAGATGTTGTTTGAATAGTTATGCAATGTCCATGAGAAGGGAAAGAGGATGACTTTACAAACGCCTGTGCAAACGCGCTCCAAACTGCCCGATGTGGGCACCACGATCTTTACCGTTATCGGCCAGCTCTCGGCGCAGCATAACGCGATAAACCTTTCTCAGGGCGCACCGAATTTTTCCTGCGACCCGAAGCTTGTTGCGGGCGTCACCCGCGCGATGGAGGCAGGGCATAACCAGTACGCGTCGATGACCGGCCTGCAGACGCTCAAAGAGCGCATTGCCGATAAAATTGCCACGCTTTACGGCACGCAGTATGACCCGGGCCGCGAGGTGCTGGTGACCGCCAGCGCCAGCGAAGGGCTCTACTCGGCAATCAGCGGGCTGGTGCACCCGGGTGATGAGGTGATCTACTTTGAGCCCTCCTTTGACAGCTACGCGCCGATTGTCCGCCTGCAGGGGGCAACGCCGGTTGCCATCAGGCTCACCGTGCCGGATTTTGCCGTGAACTGGGACGAGGTTCGCGCCGCGATCACCCCGCGCACGCGCATGATCATCATCAATACGCCGCACAACCCGAGCGGTCAGGTCTTCTCCGCCGACGATCTGCAGCAGCTGGCGGCGCTGACCCGCAATACTGACATCATTATTTTGTCTGACGAAGTGTACGAACACGTGGTGTTTGACGGTGAGCCGCACCACGGGATGGCTACGCACCCGCAGCTGGCGGAGCGTAGCGTGATTATTTCTTCTTTCGGAAAAACCTATCACGTCACCGGCTGGCGCGTGGGTTACTGTGTTGCACCGGCGATACTGATGGACGAGATTTGTAAAGTCCATCAATTTTTAATGTTCTCTGCCGATACGCCAATGCAGCACGCGTTTGCTGAACATATGGTCGACCCGCAAACCTGGCTGTCGCTGTCGGCGTTTTACCAGCGCAAGCGCGATCTGCTGCAGAGTCTGCTGGCCGATTCGCCGTTTACGCTGCTGCCAAGCGCCGGCTCGTTCTTCATGCTGGCGGACTTCAGCCAGTTCAGCGACGAGCGCGACAGCGAGCTGGTGAAACGGCTGATCGTTGAGTACGGTGTTGCCACCATTCCGCTGTCGGCGTTTTATGCGGACGGTACGGATAATAAATTGATTCGTCTCTCTTTTGCGAAAGATGAGGCGACGTTACGGGCAGGTGCCCAGGCCCTGTGTCGGGTTAAACCACGCTAAGGAGTTTGAGATGAAATTACGCGCGCTAGTTGTCGGCATGGGATTGCTGTGTACCTTTTCCTCCTTCGCAGCGTCCGAGCTGCGTTACGGTCTGGAAGCCGAATATCCGCCGTTTGAAAGCCGCAATGCGGCAGGCGAACTGGAAGGGTTTGACGTTGAGCTGGGGAATGCCATCTGTAAAGCGGCAGCGCTGAAATGCAGCTGGGTGGAAACCTCGTTTGATGCGCTGATCCCGGGGCTGGTGGCGAAGAAATTCGACGCCATCAATTCGGCGATGAATATCACCGATCAGCGCCGCAAGAGCATTGATTTTACCCAGCCGATCTACCGTATTCCGTCGCAGCTGGTCGGCAAGGCCGGTACGGCGGTCGAGGCGACGCCTGAAGGGCTGAAGGGCAAAACCATCGGCGTGCTGCAGGGGTCGATTCAGGAAACCTATGCCAAAGAGCACTGGGAAAAGCAGGGTGTCACCGTGGTGTCGTATAAAGATCAGAATATGGCCTGGGGCGATCTGCTGAATGGCCGTATCGACGCCTCGCTGGTCATGTCCGCGGCCGGGCAGGCAGGTTTCCTCAGCAAGCCGCAGGGAAAAGGGTTTGGCTTCATCGGCAAACCGGTGTCTGACGACACCATCCTCGGCAGTGGGATCGGTTTTGGGTTGCGCAAAGGTGACGAGGCCACCAAAAAGCAGCTTGATGCCGCAATTGATAAGGTACGTGCCGACGGCACGATCGCCAAACTCGCTGATAAGTACTTCCCGGGTATCGATGTCAGCGTAAAATAACCGCCTCATTGGCCCCGTCAGCTGATGTCCTGACGGGGCATTTTTATACACATTTTCCAGGCTTTCTTTACACCACTTTCGGGCCGTTCTGGTCGACAGAAAATATTTCTCACTTTGTTCATATAATCACCGGCCAACAATTGGATTCTTAACCATTTTTGTTTAGGCTGTGCGTTCTTTCTTGCCGTCATTTCGCCGAGCGCGGAACACATTCACACGACCATAAGGACGTTTTTCCAGGCATGAATCGCAGACGTTTTCTAAAAGGCTCGCTGGCAGTGGCAGCCCTGAGCGGCACATCCGGCCTTGCTTCCCTGTTTTCCAAAGCGGCATACGCTGCCGACTCTGACATTGCTGACGGCCAGAGCCGTCGTTTTGACTTCTCCGTACTGCAATCCATGGCGCATGACCTGGCGAAAACCCCGTGGGGTGGCGCGCCGCGTCCGCTGCCGGAGACGCTGGCAACCATGACGCCGCAGGCGTACAACGCCATTCGCTACGACGAAAAGCAGTCTCTGTGGAACAACATTGAAGGACGTCAGCTGGACGTGCAGTTCTTCCATATGGGAATGGGGTTCCGCCGCCGCGTGCGGATGTTCTCGCTGGACCAGTCGACCTCTATGGCGCGCGAGATCCACTTCCGCCCTGAGCTGTTCAGCTACGGTGAAACGGGGGTGGATACCAAACAGCTGGAAGGGCAAAGCGATCTCGGCTTTGCGGGCTTCCGCGCGTTTAAGGCGCCGGAGCTGGCGCGTCGCGATATCGTCTCTTTCCTGGGGGCCAGCTATTTCCGCGCGGTGGACGACACCTACCAGTACGGCCTTTCCGCCCGCGGTCTGGCGGTAGACACCTTTACCGACACGCCGGAAGAGTTCCCGGACTTTACCGCCTTCTGGTTTGAAACCGTCAAGCCCGGCGACACCACCTTTACCGTCTATACGCTGCTGGATAGCCCGAGCATCACCGGCGCCTATAAGTTCGTGATCCACTGCGAGAAGAGCCAGGTGATCATGGAGGTGGAAAACCACCTCTATGCGCGTAAGGACATCAAGCAGCTCGGCATCGCGCCGATGACCAGCATGTTCAGCTGCGGCAATAACGAACGCCGCATGTGCGACACCATTCACCCGCAAATTCACGACTCCGACCGCCTGGCGATGTGGTGCGGCAACGGTGAGTGGATTTGTCGTCCGCTGAACAACCCGCAGAAGCTGCAGTTCAATGCCTATATGGATAAAAACCCGAAAGGGTTCGGGCTGCTGCAGCTCGATCGCGATTTCTCGCACTATCAGGACGTGATGGGGTGGTACAACAAGCGCCCAAGCCTGTGGGTGGAACCGCGTAACGACTGGGGTAAAGGCGCGGTTGGCCTGATGGAGATCCCGACCACCGGCGAAACGCTGGATAACGTGGTCTGCTTCTGGCAGCCGGAAAAAGCCGTCAAAGCGGGCGACGAGCTGGACTTCAAATATCGTCTCTACTGGAGCGCGATGCCGCCGGTGCGCTCCCCGCTGGCGAACGTTTATGCGACCCGCACCGGCATGGGCGGCTTCCCGGAAGGCTGGGCTCCAGGGGAAAACTACCCGAAAGTGTGGGCCCGTCGCTTTGCGATTGACTTCGTCGGTGGCGACCTGAAGGCCGCTGCGCCAAAAGGCATCGAGCCGGTGATTACGCTCTCCAGCGGTGAAGCGAAGCAGGTAGAGATCCTCTACGTTGAGCCGTTTGACGGCTATCGCATTCTGTTTGACTGGTACCCGACGTCGGATTCGACGGAGCCGGTGGATATGCGCCTGTTCCTGCGCTGTCAGGGCGACGCCATCAGTGAAACCTGGCTGTACCAGTATTTCCCACCGGCGCCGGATAAACGTCAGTACGTTGACGACAGGGTAATGCGTTAACCCTTGTGGGATTGTGCCGGGTGGCGGCTTCGCCTTACCCGGCCTACAGTTTCGAAACGTAGGCCGGGTAAGCGCTAGCGCCACCCGGCAATTGAGAGGCACCATGTCTTCAGAAATCATCCCCGTCACCCAGGATATCGAACTTCGCGCCGTCGAAGAGCGCTACACCGCCGACCTGCACAATCTCGTTGTTAAAAACAGAGCCTTTCTGCAAACCGCCTTTGACTGGGCGCAGCACGTGGGCAGCGAAGAGGATACCCGCCGCAACGTGCAGAGCAACCAGATGCTGCATCAGCGCGGCTACGCCAAAATGTTTTTGATTTTCAAGGATGATGCGTTAGTTGGCGTCCTGTCGTTCAACACCATTGAACCGACCAACAAAGCCGGCTACATCGGCTACTGGCTGGATGAAGCCCACCAGGGGCAGGGCATCCTCTCTCAGTCACTGCAGGCGTTTATGCGCTACTACGCTGAACGCGGTGAGATCCGCCGTTTTGTGATCAAGTGTCGGGTGGCGAATCAGCAAAGCAACAGCGTTGCCGTGCGCAACGGTTTTACGCTGGAAGGGTGCCTGCGGGAAGCGGAATACCTGAATGGCCGCTTTGACGACGTGAATATCTACGGCAGGATTTATACCCTATAACGCACCCAGCAGCGGCGTGCGGGTGATGCGCTGGTCGCCGTTTATCACTTTTTCGCCGCGCAGATGAATGCTCTCGCCAGCAAACGCTTCTATGACCGCATCGTCGGTGATTTCAACCCGATGCTCGATAAGCACATCCCCGCTGATTCGCGCGCGCCCCTGGATCACCACTTTATCATCCAGCATGATCGGCCCGCCGCGCAGCCATGCCTGACCGCCAATCAGGACGTGATGCTTGATGACGCAGTTGCCTTCAACCACGGCATTCTCCGCAATCTGCGAGCTGTAGCGCACCGTCGGGATGGCATCGTCGTCGAAACCGGCTATCACGCGGGCGTTGCCGTAGACTTTCGCACAGTCGCACACCCAGACGTTGTTGAGTTCGTTACCCTCCAGGATCGCGTTGTCGAAGACTTCGGCCCGGTGTTCAACGAAGGCAAAATTAACCATCGCCGAGCCGTAGATTTGCGCCTGGTGCACAATGCGCGACTGGCTCACCGTCGCCTTATCGTAGATTTGGAGGATCTGTTCATGATCCGGCGTCAGCCCTTTGGCGGCAATGACCACGCTGTGATGCAGCACGCGCGCGTCGCCGTAGATATGGCACTCGCCCCGTACGCAGGATTGCTGAATGGTGACGTTGTCACTTATTCGCGCCCCGTGGCTAACCTCCGCGCCGTCCAGCCAGCAGCTGTCGCCGATATGCGCGTCATGGCTAATGATGCATGGAAGGGTAAGGCGCGCGTTGCCAGATACGGTTGCCCCGGCGAACACCACGCTGTTTTCATCGTAGATCCAGCAGTCGCCGTCCTGTGCGAGGGCGCGCTCATCGTCAATCCAGCCGCCTCTCGTGCCGACCGTCACGTCGTTAAAGTCCGCCGTGGCGATAATCTGCCGCAGCGTGGTGGCGTGGGTGGTTTCGCCGTTTTTCCATTGCCAGAGGCGGGTCTCGTCGCTAAGGCGATATTTGTTCATCTTGATGTCTCTGATAAGCGTCTTCACTAAACGTAGCAAAGTTTTCGCATTTCGAGCGGCTTGGCAACCAGACGGTAAACGCCTTAAAATGGCATGTAAAATGCACTTTCACTTTATGCGAACGCAGGAAAAATAATGACCGTCGATGAGAATTACTTCACAGAGAAATATGGCTTAACGCGTACCCATTCAGAGGTGCTGTACAGCGCGGAGATTGTGAAACCCGGTAAAACGCTGGATCTGGGCTGCGGCAACGGCCGTAACAGCCTGTACCTTGCGGCCAACGGGTACGATGTGACCGCGTGGGACAAGAACCCGATGAGCATCGACAATATCGAGCGCATCAAGGCGGAAGAAGGGATCGCTAATCTGCATACCGCGATTAAGGATCTGAACAACCTGAGCTTTGACGGCCAGTACGATTTTATTCTCTCTACCGTGGTGCTGATGTTCCTGGAGGCAAAAACCATCCCGGGCCTTATCGCCAATATGCAGCGCCGCACGACGCCGGGCGGTTACAATCTGATTGTTGCCGCCATGGATACGGCGGATTACCCCTGCACGGTCGGCTTCCCGTTTGCGTTCAGGAGCGGTGAGCTGAGCAACTACTACGAAGGCTGGGAGTTGCTCAAATACAACGAGGACGTTGGCGAACTGCACCGCACTGATGAAAACGGCAACCGCATCAAGCTGCGCTTTGCCACGATGCTGGCACGAAAGCCCGCTTAACGGGCGGCGAGCAGGCAGATCTGCAGGGCAGTCTTATAAGACGCCTCAAACGACGACAGCGGCAGGAATTCAAACTTCGAGTGGAAGTTATGCGCCCCGGTGAAGAAGTTCGGGGTGAGTAGCCCTTTAGCCGAGAGTGCCGCGCCGTCGGTGCCGCCGCGCATCGGCGTCGGTTTCGGCGTGATGCCGAGCGATTCCATCGCCTCGAACATCAGATCGATGGCGCGTCGGTCTTCGCCAATCGCATTGCTGATATTGCTGTAGGTATCTTCAATGCGATAGTCCACTTTGGCCGTCGGATATTGGGCGGCAATCAGCGCGGCCACGTCGGCAATCTGCTGCTTGCGCGCGGCAAAGCGCTCCTTGTCAAAGTCGCGGATATTGGCCTTAAGAACGGCCTCGTTCTGTCCGGCCTGAATGCCGTTAAACCAGATATAGCCTTCACGTCCCTCGGTGCACTCGGGCGTTTGCTGGCGGTCAAAATGGCTGATGTAGTCAGTCGCCATCAGCAGGGGATTCACCAGCACGCCTTTCGCGGACATCGGATGCGCCGTCACGCCGGTAAAGCGGATTTCAGCGGCTGCCGCATTAAAGTTTTCGTAGACAATTTCCCCCAGCTCGCAGCAGTCGATAGTCCAGGCGAAGTCGACGTCAAAGCGCTTAAGATCGAGCGCCTTGGCACCGTTCAGGCCGATCTCTTCGTCAGGCACAAACGCCACGACGATATCCCCATGCTGATGTTCCGCCGTCAGGTTTTCCAGCACCGTCATGACCACCGTGACGGCCGATTTATTATCGGCGCCCAATACGCTGGTTCCGTCGCTGAAAATAATCTCCTCGTTCGGATAAGCCAGAATTTCAGGGTGCTCCTCTACCCGCAGCCAGATGTCTTTCTCTTTATTCAGACAGAGATCTTCACCGGTAAACGTTAATATTTGTGGATGAATATCCGGTGAAAGTCCCACGTCGACGGTATCAATATGGGTAATAAAGCCGATGCGCGGCGCACCGGGCACGTTGCCTTTTTTTACCGCCGTTACCGTGGCAAATTCATCAATCACAATATCGTCTAACCCCATGTGTGCCAGCTCCTGCGCCAGCTCGCGCGCCATGTCGTGCTGGCCCGGCGTTGAGGGCAGAGTTTTGACTCTGGGATCGCTCTGGCTGGTGATCGCGAGATAGCGGAAAAAACGGTGCGTTAATTGTCTGGAAAGCGGCGAGCCCATAGTGATTTGTTCCTTATTTATTTTTCGGGTGTTTGCCACTTCACTTTAATGTTATTTATGAAATGGCAAAAGAATTAATTAGCCGTCGAATTAAAAAGACAGGAATAAATGATGACAAGCAAACTCACAACTATAGCGCTGGCGCTCGCGGCACTCACGGTCAGTTCCGCCGTCGCTGCAAAAACGCTGGTGTATTGCTCCGAAGGATCGCCGGAAAACTTTAACCCTCAGCTTTACACCTCGGGAACCAGCGTCGATGCCAGCGCCGTGCCGGTCTATAACCGTCTGGTCGATTTCAAACCCGGCACCACGGAGCTGGTGCCGAGCCTGGCGGAGCGCTGGGAGGTGAGCGACGACGGCAAGGTTTACACCTTCCATCTGCGTCAGGGCGTGAAGTTCCAGAGCAATAAATCCTTCACGCCGACCCGCGACTTTAACGCCGACGACGTGATTTTCTCGTTTATGCGCCAGAAAGACGTGAATCATCCCTACCACAACGTCTCTAACGGCAGCTACTCCAACTTCGAAAGCCTGGAGTTCGGCAGCCTGATAACCGCCATTGATAAAGTCGATGACCACACCGTGCGCTTTACCCTGGCGCACCCGGAAGCGCCGTTTGTCGCCGATCTGGCCTGGTATTTTGCCTCAATCCTTTCGGCGGAGTATGCCGACGCGATGCTGAAAGCGGGCACGCCGGAGAAGGTGGATATGGAGCCCATTGGCACCGGGCCGTTTAAGCTGGCGCAGTATCAGAAGGATTCCCGGATCCTGTTCACGGCGTTTGCCGACTACTGGCAGGGGAAATCGAAGCTGGACAGGCTGGTGTTTAGCATCACCCCGGATGCCTCCGTGCGTTTTGCCAAAATTGAGAAGAACGAATGTCAGGTGATGCCGTTCCCGAACCCGGCCGATCTGCCGCGCATGAAGGCCAATAAAGATATCAACCTGATGAGCAAAGCCGGACTGAATACCGGCTTCCTGGCGTTCAACACGCAGAAGCCGCCGCTGGATAACGTGAAGGTCCGTCAGGCGCTGGCGATGGCCATCAACAAACCGGCCATTATTGACGCGGTGTTCCACGGTACCGGAACGGCGGCGAAGAACCTGCTGCCGCCTGGCGTCTGGAGCGCCGACAGCGAGCTTAAGGATTACGACTACGATCCTGAAAAAGCCAAAGCGCTGCTGAAAGAGGCCGGCTTTGCCAGCGGCGTCAGCATCGATTTATGGGCGATGCCGGTCCAGCGGCCCTATAACCCGAATGCGAAACGCATGGCGGAGATGATTCAGGCGGACTGGGCGAAAATTGGCGTACAGACCAAAATCGTTACCTACGAGTGGGGCGAATACCTTAAGCGTGTGAAGGGCGGGGAACATCAGGCCGCGCTGATGGGCTGGACGACCGCAACGGGCGATCCTGACAACTTCTTTGGTCCGCTGTTTACCTGCACCTCGGCGAACGGTGGCTCAAATTCGGCGAAATGGTGCTATAAGCCGTTTGATCAGATCATTGCTGAAGCCAAATCGATAACCGATCATGATAAACGGGTGGCGCTGTATAAACAGGCTCAGCAGATGATGCATGACCAGATGCCTGCGGTGATGATTGCGCATTCAACGATTTTCGAACCGGTGCGCAAGGAGGTGAAGGGCTATGAAATCGACCCGTTTGGCAAACATCTGTTCTGGCAAGTGGATATAAATCAGTAATTTTTCACTGCCCGGCATGCGTCCGGGCAATCTTTTTGCAATTTGTGCTCCCGGCATCATTTTTTGTCACAACAAACCCGCCAGACTTTTGCTATAACTTCAAATGCATACTTGCAGATAACATGGAAAACTATCATGCGTACTCAAACTTTTTTTAAAGTTGCAGTGCTTACTGGTCTGTTGGCGTTGGCGGGCTGTTCTTCAAAAGTCGCCGCTCCGGAACAATACTCCGGCTTTTTAAAAGATTATTCAGGCTTGCAGCAAACGACCTCGGCGACGGGAAAACCAACGCTGCGTTGGGTCGATCCTTCGTATAACGAAGCCAATTACGACAGCATTCTCTGGACGCCAATTACCTATTATCCAACGCCAAAACCCACCACGCAAATTGGGCAAAAAACGCTTGATGAGTTGTTGAATTACACCAATAACAAAATGAAAACGGCGATTGGTACGCGGAAGCCGGTTGTGACCACGCCGGGTAAACATAGCCTGATTTTCCGCGGCGCGATTACCGGGGTGAGTTCGCAGAAAGAGGGGCTGCAGTTCTATGAAGTGGTGCCTGTTGCGCTGGTGGTTGCCGGGACGCAGATGGCAACCGGACACCGCACCATGGATACGCATCTCTTCTTTGAAGGCGAGCTGATCGATGCGGCCACCAATAAACCGGTCATGAAGGTGGTACGTAAAGGCGAAGGTAAAGAGCTGAATAACGAAAACACACCAATGACCTTTGCGACGCTGAAGCAGGTTGTTGATGATATGGCGACGGATGCCACCATGTTTGATGTGAAAAAGACTGCGAAATAAAATAAAACGGCCTGCGTAATGCAGGCCTTTTTATTTACGCCATCCGTAAGCGTCTGAACCAGGTTTCCGGTTTGGTAAACATCACCATATTTCCTCCCAGAATCAGCACTAATCCCACGATACCGTTGACATGCCAGACGTAGCCTTCATAGACCGTGGAGATGGAGAGCGCCACCAGCGGGAAGAGCAGCGTACTGTAGGCCGCTTTGCCCGGGCCAATACGTCCCACCAGCGTGAAGTAGGCGCCAAACGCAATCACCGAGCCAAACAGGGCCAGATACACCAGCGCGCCGAGATAGCTCACCGTCCATTCCGGTACAAAGCTATCGCCTCTGAACAGCGCAATGCAGCCCATCACCAGCGTGCCATAGAGCATCGCCCAGGCGTTGGTGGTCATGGTTTCCAGGCCTCTGCGCTGATGGCGCATGCTGATCATATTACCCAGCGAGAACCCATACGTGCCGAGTGCGGAAAGGCCAATGCCCGTCAGGAGTGACGCGCTCCAGCCGCTGGCCAGCAGATCGTCCCAGAAGAGGGTGACAATCCCGACCAGCCCCAGCGCCGCCGCCGTCCAGAAACGCGCGGGCGGGCGCTGGCCGAAGAAAATAAAGCTGTTAATGGCGTTATAGAGTACCGCCATGGAGAAGATCACCGACTCCAGCCCGGTATTGATATGGGCCGCTGCCGTGTAAAAGCACCAGAAGTTAAAGCAGAAAACACAGCATCCCTGAAGCAGGCAAAAAAGATGATCCCGAAGCGCCAGCGTGCGCAGGCGACGCAGGGCGAGTAACACCACCATCATGGTGAGGCTGGCGACGGCGAAGCGCCAGAAAATCGACACCGGCGCCGCGACGGGGCCCTGCTGCAGGAAAATCGCAATCCAGGTGGTTCCCCAGATAATGACCACGAGTCCGTATAATAATGCGTTCATAGTTGCCTCTTCTTAAACCGCGGAAGCCCGCAGTATGACGCTGAGATGCGTAACGGGCTTTCACCCGCTTGCGGCAGACTTGCAAAATCTTGCGCTTTTTTCTTCTGGAGGGACTGGCAACGGGCAACAACTCTTCTTAGACTGATATTCCGATTCTTCACGCGCTAACGGTTATGTCTCACGCTTACGATACCTTTGAAACGCTTTGCCAACAGAATGCAGTCCTGCGGGAAACCGTCTCGCTGAATTCGGGTATCCAGCTGGCCGCGTGGTACAACAAGCACGACACGATCACCGTAAAGAGCAATCATCATACTCTCAGCCTGTACGTGGCGGACGGCTACGAAAGCTATCAAAAAACGCCAGGAGGCTGGAAGAACGGCGGGGGGCCGGACCGTTTCTGCCTGATGCCCAAAGAGAGCGAATCGACGTGGGATATCCGCGATGACCTGTCGTTTGTGCATCTCTACTGCACCGATGAACACCTGCGCGACGTGGGAGAAAAAATCTGGGATAAGCGGCCGCTTTCGCTGACCCTGGACGAGCGTATTTTTGGCAGCGACCCGAAGATCACCACGCTGTATCGCCAGTTTTTACTGGGCTGTGACTGGCAGCAGCACGCCAACCAGCTCACCCTGAGCACGGCCTCCACGCTGCTGCTGACCCATCTGCTGCAAAACTACTCAAACGTGCAGTGGAAGCTGCCGGTCGTTACGGGCGGGTTATCGCCGTTCGTGCTGCGCAACGTCCTCGCCTTTATCGAAGAGAATCTCGGGCAGCCCCTGACGCTGGCCGAGCTGGCGGCGCAGGCTGCCCTCAGCGAATACCATTTTGCCCGCATGTTCCGCCAGTCGACGGGGCTGGCACCGCATCAGTACGTGATGCACAGGCGAATGGTCAAGGCGAAAGAGCTGGTGCAGCATACCTCCATGCCACTGACGGACATTGCGCTTGCCTGCGGGTTTAACTCCGCCAGCCACTTCAGCAACCGCTTTCGCAGCGCGACGGGCATGACGCCGTCGCAGCTACGTGCGGCGAGCGCGTGAAAACAGGGCGTAGCATACTCCGCCCAGCACCAGCCCCCAGAATGCCGAACCGATGCCCAGGATTGTCACGCCGCTTGCGGTCATCAGAAATGTGACGATAGCCGCGTCGCGCTCCGCCTCGTGACTCAGCGCCTGATATAAACTCCCGCTGATGGTGCCCAGCAGCGCCAGACCGGCCAGCGTCTGGATCCAGCTGAGCGGCAGCGCGGCCATCAGCCCGGTAATGGATCCACCGAAAATTCCCGCCAGCAGATAAAACCCTCCCGCAGCGATGGCCGCCAGCCAGCGTTTACCCGCATCCGGGTGAGCATCCGGGCTTTGGCAAATGGCGGCGGTAATGGCCGCAATGCAGATTGAAAAGACGCCAAACGGAGAAAACAGCAGCGCCATTCCCCCCGTAACGATAATGAGCGGTGAGGCCGCCAGCGGGTAGCCGGAGGCTTTCATCGTGGCGAACCCCGGCGCATTTTGCGAGGCCATGGTCACGAGGAAGAAGGGCAAGCCAATACTCACCAGGCTGGTGAAGGTGAAGTCAGGCGCAATAAATTCGGGCATCACCAGAGAAAGGGTGAGCTTATCCGTGACAACGTCACCACCGGCCCAGGCCACGATACCGCCCACCAGCAGCGTGACCACGATGGCATAGCGCGGCGACAGCGCTTTTGCGATCAGCCATGCCGCAATCATGCTGCCGCACAGCAGAAAGTGCCCCTCAAGATGCGCAAACGCGTGGAGGCCAAACTGCAGCAGTACCCCGGCCAGCATGGCGGCAGCAAGCGAATGGGGGATCAGCGTCATCAGACGGGCGAAAAGCCCGGTGATGCCGCAGAGCAAAATTAGCGCGTTGGCAAAGATGAACACGCCGATGGTTTCCGCCAGCGTGACGCCGTGCAGGCTGGTGGCGAGCAGCGCCGCGCCGGGCGTCGACCAGGCGGTCAGCACGGGCGCTTTGTACCACCAGGAAAGCACCAGCGTGCTGACGCCCATCCCAATCCCCAGCGCGGTCATCCAGCCTGCGATCTGGTGCGCGCTGGCGCCAGCCGCGGCGGCGGCCTGCCAGATGATGGCGGCCGAGCTGGCGTAACCCACCAGAACGGCGACAAATCCAGCCAGTACGACCGGAACAAGATGAGAGGAAGGGCGCATGAAAACTCCGTTGTGCGTTATAACGTCCGGAGTAAGGTAACACTGTGCGTTATAGCGTACAAGTGGTATGCTCGTCGTCAGGAGGAAATATGGACATCACACAACACCTTGCAGCAACACTGAAAACATTACGCCAGGCACGGGGCTGGAGCCTGTCGAAGCTGGCGGACGAAACCGGCGTATCAAAGGCCATGCTCGGGCAAATTGAGCGAAATGAGTCCAGCCCCACGGTGTCGACGCTGTGGAAAATTGCCACGGGACTGAACGTGCCGTTTTCCGCCTTCATCACACCGGAGGCGGACCGGCAGGCGGTGTTTGACCCGCAGCAGCAGGCGATGGTCGTCAAGCCGCTCTTTCCGTGGGACGAGGCGCTCCGGTTTGATTATTTCTCCATTACCCTGGCCCCCGGCGCCCTGAGTGAATCCACGCCGCATGAGGCGGGGGTGATTGAACATGTGGTGGTGGTCAGCGGCGAGCTGGAGATGAAGCTCGAGGGCAAATGGCAGACGATTTCTGCCGATTCCGGCGTCCGTTTTGCCGGCGATAAACCGCACGCCTACCGCAACAGCAGCGACCGGACGGTGCATTTTCATTCCCTCATTCATTATCCCCGCTGAGGCTACGCAAAACTGTTTCGCTGGCGCAGACTTCTGACTACAATAGCCGCCATTTTGACCATAACGGATAACGACGAAGTATGCGCCTGCAATCCCATCATCTTGAACTTTTAAGCCCGGCCCGTGACGCCGCCATTGCCCGTGAAGCGATCCTTCATGGCGCAGACGCCGTCTACATTGGCGGCCCGGGCTTCGGTGCCCGCCATAACGCCAGCAACAGCCTGAGCGATATTGCTGAACTGGTGCCGTTCGCCCACCGTTTCGGGGCGAAGGTGTTCGTCACCCTGAACACCATTCTTCATGATGATGAGCTGGAGCCTGCGCAACGTCTGATTACCGATCTCTATCAGGCCGGGGTGGATGCCCTGATCGTTCAGGATATGGGCGTGCTGGAGCTGGATATTCCGCCCATTGAGCTGCACGCCAGTACCCAGTGTGATATCCGCACGGTAGAGAAGGCGAAGTTCCTCTCCGACGTCGGCTTTTCGCAGATCGTTCTGGCCCGCGAGCTGAACCTGAATCAAATCCGCGATATTCACCAGGCGACAGACGCGACGATTGAATTCTTCATCCACGGCGCGCTGTGCGTGGCCTATTCCGGCCAGTGCAACATTTCGCACGCGCAGACGGGCCGCAGCGCCAATCGCGGCGACTGCTCTCAGGCCTGCCGTCTGCCGTATACCCTGAAAGACGACCAGGGCCGCGTGGTGGCATTTGAAAAACACCTGCTCTCGATGAAGGATAACGACCAGACCGCCAACCTGGGCGCGCTGATCGACGCGGGTGTGCGTTCCTTCAAGATTGAAGGGCGCTATAAAGATATGAGCTACGTGAAGAACATCACCGCGCACTATCGCCAGATGCTGGACGCCATCATCGAAGATCGCGGTGACCTGGCGCGCGCGTCGGCTGGCCGTACCGAGCATTTCTTTATTCCGTCGACGGACAAAACGTTCCACCGCGGCAGCACGGACTATTTCGTGAATGCCCGTAAAGGGGATATCGGTGCGTTTGACTCACCGAAGTTTATCGGTTTGCCGGTGGGGGAAGTGCTGAAAGTGGCGAAAGATCACCTTGATGTTGCGGTGACGGAGCCGCTGGCGAACGGCGATGGCCTTAACGTGATGATTAAGCGTGAGGTCGTGGGCTTCCGCGCCAACACGGTCGAGAAAACCGGAGAGAACCGCTACCGCGTATGGCCGAATGAAATGCCGGCCGATCTCTACAAGGCGCGGCCGAACGCGGCGCTTAACCGTAACCTCGATCATAACTGGCAGCAGGCGCTGCTGAAAACCTCCAGCGAGCGTCGTATCGCGGTGGATATTGAACTGGGCGGCTGGGAAGAGCAGCTGATTCTGACCATGACCTGTGAAGACGGCATCAGCGTAACGCATACGCTTGATGGCCTGTTCGAGGTGGCAAACAACGCGGAGAAAGCGCGCAACAGCCTGAAGGATGGCGTCGCAAAGCTGGGGCAGACGATTTACTACGCCCGCAACGTTGAGGTCAATCTGCCGGATGCCCTCTTTGTGCCGAACAGTTTGCTCAACCAGTTCCGACGTGAAACCGCCGAGATGCTGGATGACGCGCGCCTGGCGAACTACCCGCGCGCTAGCCGTAAAGCGGAAACCGTTCCTGCGCCCGTCTACCCGGATACGCATTTATCCTTCCTCGCCAACGTCTACAACCATAAAGCGCGTGAATTCTATCATCGCCACGGCGTGCAGCTGATCGACGCGGCTTATGAGGCGCATGAAGAGAAGGGCGATGTGCCGGTGATGATCACCAAGCACTGCCTTCGTTTCGCGTTTAACCTGTGTCCTAAGCAGGCGAAAGGCAACATCAAGAGCTGGAAGGCCACGCCTATGCAGCTCGTAAACGGTGACGAAGTGCTGACCCTCAAATTTGACTGCCGTCCGTGCGAAATGCATGTGATTGGCAAGATGAAAAACCACATCTTCAAAATGCCGCAGCCCGGCAGTATTGTGGCGTCCGTCAGCCCGGACGATTTGATGAAAACCCTGCCAAAACGCAAGGGCAGCTAACTACCGAACGTGCGTGTCCGGTTTGCGCGATTTCTGCCACAGGTGGTGTTCGCGCAAACCCTCCGCCGACTCCTCCGCCGCGCTTCGCAATTCATCGCTATCGGCTTCATGACGCAGCTGATGATCCACATTCTTTACCCACAGATATTCATGTCCTTTGTGCCCGGCCATAAGCTGGCCTGAAAAGAGGGCACAGATAAGCATCACGAGAGATAAACCTTTTTTAACCATGAAGTCACCGCCGAATAACGTTGCGGCTTAATGATGACGATTATTTATTATGGTTATTATTCAAAAGTTAAAATTAGCGCAAAGGGAATGTCAAAGAGGATGATTTCGGGCGCGCTGCATCTCATCAGAGATCATTACCAGTGCGGGTTAAAAAGGCTGTTTAACCTTCGTTAAGACAACGAGTGTTAGGTTGTATGGGATCCGCAGCCCGGCCATGGAGTGTCGGGACGTAGAGACCAAAATACAAATCTATCCATGCAAGCATTTACCGCCATTTTTTGGCGGTTTTTTTTTGCGCATAACGTAGCGGTGTTGGCCGTGGGGTTATGGCGTCACCCGATAGTGCGACTGCACCAGACCCGAAGGGAAGCTGCGGCTGGAGACCAGCGTCAAATCGATATCCCCGGGAAGGGCGCCAAATAGCGATTTTCCCGAACCGAGCAGGACAGGAACGGTTGTGATCACAATATCGGCCACCAGTCCTTCTCTCAGGAACGACTGTATGACTTGCCCACCATCGAGATAGACGCGACGGGCGTTCTGTATCGCCAGATCGTCGAGCACCTCCTTTGGCGTGCGGCCGGAAAACTGTACTTTGCCCCTCAGCGCGTCGGGTACGGGCGTGTCGACCAGCTGTCGGGAGAGCACCAGCACGGGCCGGTCATAAGGCCATGTCTCAAAGGTCCGCACCTTCTCATAGCTCCCCCGGCCCATCACGATCCAGTCTTTGTCTGCGATGAACGCCGTGTAGCCATGATCCTCATTCGGGTCATCGCGCTGCAGCAGCCAGTCGATATCATCATTGTGTCGGGCGATGTAGCCATCAAGACTGGTTGCAATAAAAACGTGTGTGGTGACCATCAGGTTCTCCGTATTCCAGCGAAACCAAAAGACTGACGCCTCAGCGGGCAGTACCGGCATGAGAAAATTGTTTACGGTACTGGGCCGGGGAAATCGCGAACTGCTGGCGAAAATGATGACGCAGCGTCGATGCCTGACCAAACCCGGTCTGTTCCGCGATGCTGTCGATGCTTAAACGACTGCTTTCCAGATAATCTTTCGCCCGCAGCAGGCGCTCATTGAGTAACCAGCGGGCAGGCGTCGTTCCCGTTGCCGCTTCGAAGCGACGCAGAAACGTGCGCTGACTCATACCGACACGACGCGCCAGCGAGTCGACGCTGTGCGGCTCGGTGAGATGCGTGTGCAGAAAATCAAACAGCTGACCGAGGCGCTGGCTTTCCCGCAGCTGCGCTACCGGGCGGCTCAGCTGTTGCGGCTGAGATCCATCCCGGTGAGGGGGAATGACAAGCCGCCTCGCCACGCTGTTGGCGGTTTCCATCCCGAAATCCCGACGCACGACGTGCAGACAGAGATCGATCCCCGCCGCGCTGCCTGCGGAAGTCAGGATCTCGCCTTCGTCCTGGTAGAGCACATCCTCGACCACGTCGATGTCAGGGTAGCGGGCTTTAAGCGTCTCAATGTAACGCCAGTGCGTCGTGGCTTTGCGTCCGTTGAGCAGACCGGAGGCGGCCAGCACAAACACACCCGAGCAGATGGAGAGCAGCTGACAGCCCCGCGCGCTGGCCTGACGTAATGCGTTGCAGAGCGCGTCCGGGACCGGCGAGTCCACCCCCCGCCAGCCCGGCACCACGATCAGATCGGCAGACGCAAGCAGGGAGAGATCGCCATCGGTAATGATACGGATCCCGCCTGTCGCCCGAAGCTCACCGTTATCAACGCTTGCCACGGCAAAACGATACCAGTCGTCGCCCAGCTCGGGGCGCGGCAGGCCGAAGATTTCCACCGCCACGCCAAACTCAAAGGTACACAGACCGTCATACGCCAGCACCACCACCTTCGGGCGGGCAATCTGTCTTAACGTTGTCATCTTTTTGCTGTTTTCTGGCATAAGCGAGCGCATTCATGAGCTGAATTTGTGGATAGAGTAGTGTTAACACAAACGCCAAAGATGAGGAAGGATCATGAGCTATGTTACTGAATTTCCGGCTGCCGAACCGCAGGAAGCCGTTACCCATTTTCTGCGTCGCCTGAGCGTCGAAACCGACTGCGCCGATGTGCATCATGCCATCACGCATAACGAGCAGGACTTTGTTTTGCTGCACGTGGTGGGGAGCCCGGAGCAGTTTGCCCGTCGCCATGTGCCGGGCGCTCTGCATATGCCGTGGAGCCAGATGACCGCTGAGCGCATGGCCCAATGGCCTGAAGGGACGCTGTTTGTCGTCTACTGCGCAGGGCCGCACTGTAACGGCGCGGACAGAGCCGCGCTGAAGCTGGCGCGTCTCGGGCTGCCGGTCAAAATCATGCTCGGTGGGATCACCGGCTGGGAAGATGAACGCTACGCGTTTGCCAGCGAGGCGTCCGTCGCCGCGCTGTGAAGATGAATTTTTTTCAACATACGTGAAATTTTCTCGTTTGCCGGCACCGGTGAGGTATGACATTGTTTTTGGACATTTAGACATCCAGAAGTCTAAAGCTTCAAATGATAAATTATCACTGCGGGCAATTATTGCCGGCAGACTGAGGAGATTGCCATGCAACGACACCACGCCCCGTTCCGCGCCGACGTAGTCGGCAGTTTTTTACGCCCGGATGCCATCAAGCAGGCTCGCCTGAAATTTGCCAGCGGCGAGATTGATGCCGGGCAGCTTCGTGCGGTGGAGGACGAGGCCATTCGCCACGTCGTCGAGCAGCAGTGTGCGTGCGGCCTGCATGTGGTGACCGACGGTGAGTTTCGCCGTGCCTGGTGGCACTTCGACTTCTTCGACGGTCTTCAGGGCGTTGAGCGTTACGATTCCCAGCAGGGCATCCAGTTTAACGGCGTGCAAACCAAAGCCCACGGCGTGCGCGTTACCGGCAAGCTGGGCTTTGGCGAGCACCCGATGCTGGACGATTTCCGCTATCTGAAAAGCATCAGCGGTAACGCCCAGCCAAAAATGACCATTCCGAGCCCAAGCGTGCTGCACTTCCGCGGCGGTCGCAAAGATATTGATGCGACCGTGTATCCGGACCTTGACGTCTATTTCGATGACCTGGCGACCACGTGGCGCGATGCCATCCGGGCCTTCTACGACGCGGGCTGCCGTTATCTGCAGCTGGATGACACCGTCTGGGCCTATCTCTGTTCGGACGACCAGCGCCGTCAGATCCGCGAGCGCGGCGACGACGCCGATGAGCTGGCGCGCATCTATGCCCGCGTGCTGAACAAGGCGCTGGAGGGCAAGCCGGACGATCTGACCATCGGACTGCACGTCTGTCGCGGCAATTTCCGTTCCACCTGGATTTCCGAAGGCGGCTACGAGCCGGTAGCGGAAGTGCTGTTCGGAACGGTCAACGTGGACGCCTTCTTCCTCGAATATGATAACGACCGCAGCGGGGATTTCGCGCCCCTGCGCTTTGTTCGCCCGGGCAAACAGCAGGTTGTGTTGGGTCTTATCACTACAAAAAACGGCGAGCTGGAGAATCCGGAGGGAATTAAAGCCCGTCTCGAAGAGGCGGCGAAATACGTGGCGAAAGAGCAGATTTGCCTCAGCCCGCAGTGCGGTTTTGCCTCGACCGAAGAGGGCAACAGCCTGAGCGAAGCCCAGCAGTGGGACAAAGTCCGGCTGGTCACGCAGATCGCCAGCGAAGTCTGGTAACCCCGTTATACGGCGCTGCATTATAAAAGTGCAGCGCTGTACCATTCTGAGTCGTTCTCTTTACATCCGGCGTTCCCCTCCCAGAAATAGCGCTATCTCCATTCTGGCACTCTTTTTGCTCCTGTTTCGCTGACACTTTTTTTCCGCGTCCACGCCGTACCGGACGTTTTCGCACAGCGTTCTTTTTCAGGAGTGAAAATATGCAGCGTCGTACCTTATTAAAAGCTTTTGCGTTATCCGCGTCCGTCGTGGCGATGGGGATGAGTTTTGGCGCGCAGGCGGCCGATACCATCAAGGTGGGGATCATGCATTCGCTGTCCGGCACCATGGCCATCTCCGAAACCCCGCTGAAAGACGTCGCGCTGATGACCATCGATGAGATCAACGCCAAAGGCGGCGTGCTGGGCAAGAAACTGGAGCCGGTGGTGGTGGATCCGGCCTCAAACTGGCCGCTGTTTGCCGAGAAGGCGCGTCAGCTGCTGAGCCAGGATAAAGTGGCGGTGGTATTCGGCTGCTGGACGTCGGTGTCGCGCAAATCCGTACTGCCGGTTTTCGAGGAGCTGAACGGCCTGCTGTTCTATCCGGTGCAGTATGAGGGCGAGGAAATGTCGCCAAACGTCTTCTATACCGGCGCGGCGCCGAACCAGCAGGCTATCCCGGCGGTGGAATACCTGATGAGCGAAGACGGCGGCGCGGCGAAACGCTTCTTCCTGCTGGGCACCGATTACGTCTATCCGCGCACCACCAACAAGATCCTGCGCGCGTTCCTGCATTCGAAAGGGGTGGAGGATAAGGACATCGAAGAGGTTTATACCCCGTTTGGCCATAGCGACTACCAGACCATCGTCGCCAACATCAAAAAATTCTCTGCGGGCGGCAAAACCGCCGTGGTGTCAACCATCAACGGCGATTCCAACGTGCCGTTCTACAAAGAGCTGGCTAACCAGGGGCTGAAGGCGACGGACGTGCCGGTGGTGGCGTTCTCCGTGGGTGAAGAAGAGCTGCGCGGGATCGACACCAAACCGCTGGTGGGTAACCTGGCGGCCTGGAACTACTTTGAGTCCGTCGATAACCCGACCAACCAGGCCTTCGTCGCGGATTACAAAGCCTATGCGAAGGCGCACAAGCTGCCGAACGCCGATACCGTCGTAACTAACGATCCGATGGAAGCCACTTACGTAGGTATTCACATGTGGGCGCAGGCGGTGGAAAAAGCGGGCACTACCGATGTGGACAAAGTGCGTGCGGCGATGGCCGGTCAGTCCTTTAAGGCGCCGTCAGGCTTTACGCTCACCATGGATGCCACCAACCATCATCTGCACAAGCCGGTCATGATCGGTGAAATCGAGGGCAACGGCCAGTTCAACGTGGTGTGGCAGACCGAACAGCCGGTACGCGCCCAGCCGTGGAGCCCGTTCATCGCCGGGAATGATAAAAAGCCCGACCAGCCGATGAAAACCGCCAGCAACTAAGCCATCACCGCAGGGAGAAACGTCATGAACGCCATGCGCCTGTTCATCGCTCTTGTATGGCTTTCCGGACTGCTGCCAGGGATGGTGCAGGCATCGGATGCCGATCGTTTTGTTGCCGCCAGCCGCAGCCAGCAGGCGGATTTGTTGACGCAGTGGGCCGCCGCGCCGGATGCGTCAAGACTGCCGCTCCTTGAGGCGCTACAAAAGGAAAATCTCTACGTCGATACGCAAAAGCACGCCTTTGCACAACGCGATGGCAACGTCATCCCGCTGGGGGACAGTCAGACGGCAGAGGGCCCAACCAAAGCCGTTCGTCTGACGAACCGGCTGCGCGTGCTGGCTGCAACCGCTATCGCCACGCATCAGCTGGTGAGTGACAGTGTCACCGAAAGACGGGCGGCGGCGCGTCAGCTGCAGCGCGATGCCCAGCCCGGGATGCTCGCTTTTCTGGAAAAGCGTGTGAACGATGAGACGGACGCCGTGGCGCGTCAGGCGCTGCTGCTGGCGGTCGCGAATCTCCAGCTGGCCAGCCCGCAGCCGGAAGTGCGCCGCAAGGCCGTCGAATTGTTAGGCCAGTCAGACGATCCGGACGTGCAGTCCAGGCTTACCCCGTTTACCCTGCCACAGACGGAGCCGGATAGCGCGGTGCGCGCGGCCGCAGAAGAGAGTCTTAGCCAGATCCAGCACCGCCTGATGTGGGGCGACCTGCTGGGCCAGGCGTTTATGGGGCTGTCCCTTGGGTCGGTGCTGCTGCTGGCCGCGCTGGGGCTGGCTATCACCTACGGCCTGCTGGGGGTGATTAACATGGCCCACGGCGAGATGCTGATGCTGGGGGCATATGCCACCTGGATGGTGCAGCAGGCGATGGCCGGGCTTGCGCCCCAGTGGCTGGCGCTCTATCCCGTTATCGCGCTGCCGGTCGCGTTCTGCCTGACGGCGGGCATTGGAATGGTGCTGGAGCGCACGGTGATCCGTCATCTGTACGGTCGTCCGCTGGAAACGCTGCTGGCGACGTGGGGCATCAGCCTGATGCTTATCCAGCTGGTGCGCATGACCTTTGGTGCCCAGAACCTGGAGGTGGCGAACCCGGCATGGCTCTCCGGCGGGGTGCAGGTTTTTGCCAACCTGACGCTGCCGTGGAACCGCATCGTGGTGCTGGGCTTCGTGCTGCTGGTGCTGTTCTTTACCTGGCTCATTCTGAATAAAACCCGTCTGGGGCTTAACGTGCGGGCGGTGACGCAAAACCGCAGCATGGCCGCCTGCTGCGGGGTACCGACAGGGCGCGTCGATATGCTGGCGTTTGGGCTTGGCTCCGGGATTGCGGGGTTAGGCGGCGTGGCGCTATCGCAGCTCGGTAACGTCGGGCCTGAGCTGGGCCAGGGCTATATCATCGACTCCTTCCTTGTGGTGGTGCTCGGAGGCGTAGGCCAGCTGGCAGGCAGCGTGGCCGCGGCGTTTGGGCTGGGGATCTTTAATAAAATCCTTGAACCACAGATGGGGGCGGTGCTGGGCAAGATCGTGATTCTGGTGGCGATCGTGCTGTTTATTCAGAAACGCCCGCAGGGGTTGTTTGCGCTGAAAGGGAGGGTGATTGACTGATGAGCCAGCCGCTGACCTTAACGCTGGCGCGCAAAGCGCCACGCACCACGCAGATAGTGGGCAGCCTGCTGGTGGTGTGTTTGCTGATACTGCCGTTTTTCGCCTTACTGCCTGCGACGCATCCGCTGGCGCTGTCGACCTGGATGCTGACGCTGATTGGCAAGATCCTCTGCTATGCCATCGTGGCGGTGGCGCTGGATCTGGTGTGGGGATACGCCGGTATGCTGTCCCTTGGGCACGGCCTCTTCTTCGCCCTGGGCGGCTATGCGATGGGCATGTACCTGATGCGCCAGGCGGCAGGTGACGGTCTGCCCGCGTTTATGTCGTTTCTCTCCTGGAGCGAGCTGCCCTGGTTCTGGTGGGGCACCCAGCATTTTGCCTGGGCGCTGGTGCTGATTGTGCTGGTGCCGGGCCTGCTGGCGCTGGTGTTTGGCTGGTTTGCCTTCCGCTCGAAGATCAAAGGGGTCTATTTCTCGATTATGACCCAGGCGCTGACCTATGCCGGGATGCTGCTGTTCTTTCGCAACGAAACCGGGTTTGGCGGCAATAACGGCTTTACCGGTTTTACCACGCTGCTCGGGTTTTCGGTAACGGAAACGACCACCCGCATCGCGCTGTTCCTGGCGACCGTGCTGTTGCTGCTTCTGGCCCTGGGCACCGGGTTTGCGCTGGCGAAGAGCAAGTTTGGCCGCATCCTGACCGCCGTGCGCGACGCCGAAAACCGCCTGACCTTTTGCGGCTACGATCCGCGCGGGTTCAAGCTGCTGGTGTGGACGCTTTCTGCCGTGCTGTGCGGTCTGGCGGGGGCACTTTACGTCCCACAGGTCGGCATTATTAACCCCGGTGAAATGTCGCCGACGAACTCGATAGAAGCGGCCATCTGGGTGGCGCTGGGCGGGCGCGGCACGCTGGTGGGGCCGGTGATTGGCGCGGCGCTGGTGAACGGGGCGAAAAGTTTCTTCACCGTCGCGATGCCGGAGTACTGGCAGCTGTTTCTGGGGCTGATTTTTATCGCCGTCACGCTGTTCTTGCCGCGCGGCGTCTACGGTCTGTTGCGTAAGGGAGAGAAATAATGCAGCCAACGGAAGGATTATTTACCCGCCAGCTGCCCGGCGATCGCTACCGGGACCAGACTGACCCGGTGCTTCAGCTTGAATCCATTAACGTCAATTTTGATGGTTTTCAGGCCCTGACCGATCTCTCGCTGAATATCGGCGTGGGCGAGCTGCGCTGCGTGATTGGCCCCAACGGTGCGGGTAAAACCACGCTGATGGACGTCATCACCGGCAAAACGCGGCCAAAGAGCGGCAGGGCGATTTACGATCAGTCCATCGACCTGACCGCGCTGGAGCCTGCGGCCATCGCCCGCCAGGGCATCGGGCGTAAATTCCAGAAGCCCACGGTTTTTGAAGCGCTGACGGTGTGGGAAAACCTGGAGATCGCCATGAAAACCGATAAGTCCGTCTGGGCGAGCCTGCGGGCAAAACTCAACGGCGAGCAGCGTGACCGCATTGACGAGATGCTGGTTTTGCTGCGCCTTAGCGCGGAGCGCGACCGACGGGCCGGGCTGCTTTCCCACGGGCAGAAACAGTTCCTGGAGATCGGCATGCTGCTGGTGCAGGACCCGCATCTGCTGCTGCTGGATGAACCCGCAGCCGGAATGACCGACGCGGAAACGGAATACACCGCAGAGCTGTTCAAAACGCTGGCGGGCAAACACTCCCTGATGGTGGTGGAGCACGATATGGGCTTTGTAGAAACGATTGCCGACCACGTGACGGTGCTGCATCAGGGGCGGGTGTTGGCGGAAGGGTCGCTGCGTGAGGTGCAGGCCAACGAGCAGGTGATTGAGGTCTATCTGGGACGTTAAGGAGAGGGAATGTTACAGGTCAACGAACTGAATCAGTATTACGGCGGCAGCCATATCCTGCGCGGCGTGAGCTTTGAGGCGGTCACCGGCGAAGTCACCTGCCTGCTGGGGCGCAACGGCGTGGGGAAAACTACGCTGCTGAAGTGTCTGATGGGGCTGATCCCGGCGAAAACCGGGGAGGTCATCTGGCAGGGGAAAACGATTACCCACAGCAAACCGCACCAGCGGGTGCAGTCTGGCGTGGCGTATGTCCCGCAGGGACGCGAGATTTTTCCGCGCCTGACCGTGGAGGAGAACCTCCTGCTGGGGCTATCGCGGTTTTCCGCCCGCGAGGCGAAGCAGGTGCCGGAGGAGATCTGGCAGCTGTTCCCGGTGCTCAAAGAGATGAAGTACCGTCGCGGGGGCGATCTCTCGGGTGGGCAGCAGCAGCAGCTGGCGATTGGTCGCGCGCTGGCGAGTCGTCCGCGGCTGCTTATCCTGGATGAACCGACCGAAGGCATACAGCCTTCCGTCATTAAAGAGATCGGCCACGTGATCCGCACCCTGGCAAACAGAGGCGACATGGCGATCCTGCTTGTTGAGCAGTTTTACGACTTTGCCGCCGAGCTGGCCGACAGCTATTTGCTGATGTCCCGCGGCACCATTATTCAGCGCGGGCGGGGTGAAAATATGGAGCAGGAGGGCGTTCGCGGGCTGGTTGCGATCTGAAATGTTATAATATAACATCTTCATTCTTATAAAACGGAATGAGGGCGTTACTTTGGCTGCACATATTGGGAAATTTGCCATGACTCTGGGGGCGCTGCTGGTCAGCGGCCAGCTGTTTGCTCACTCGCACGGCCACCAGATGACCGAAGCAGAACAGAAAGCGGCGAACGGCGTGTTTGAGGATAAAGACGTGAAGGACAGAGCGCTGTCTGACTGGGACGGCACCTGGCAGTCGGTCTATCCGTTCCTGCTCGATGGTTCGCTGGATCCGGTCTTTAAGCAGAAAGCGCAGAAGGATAAAAGCAAATCCTTTGATGAGGTGAAAGCCTACTACCGCACGGGTTATGCGACGGACGTGGATGCCATCGGCATCGAAAATAACGTGATGGAGTTCCATCAGGGGAAAGCGGTCAGCCGCTGCCAGTATGATTACAGCGGCTATAAAATTCTGACCTACGCGTCAGGCAAGAAAGGCGTGCGCTATCTCTTTGAGTGCAAGGACGCCAGCAGCAAGGCGCCGAAGTTTGTCCAGTTCAGCGACCATACCATCGGCCCGAAGGCCTCTTCGCACTTCCATATTTTCATGGGCAATACCTCCCACGAGGCGCTGCTGAAAGAGATGGATAACTGGCCGACCTATTATCCGAACGAGATGTATAAAGAGCAGGTCGTGGAGGAGATGTTGCACCACTGATGCTTTATTGCCGGGTGGCGGCTTCGCCTTGCCCGGCCTACATTTGCTACGCCGCTTTGGGTGACTCGCACCATGCCTTCACGCTCATCCCGCGCAAAATCATCAGCCACGCCACAATAATCGCGGCCATCATAATCACAAACAGCGACCAGTGCGGCAGGTTGGTCAGGATGATGCCGGTGATCATCGGGTTTGCCGCCGCGCCGAGCCAGCCCAGCGCCTGCGCGGAGAAATAGCTCGCCTTCATTCCCGGTGGCGCAATGTTGTCAATCAGCATGTATTCACCCGGGGCATAGATAATCTCACCCAGCGTAAAGATGGCGGCAGCGATACCCCAGTAAACCAGGTTTTCCCCGGAGAGCATAAAGCCGCCCAGCCCCACGATAAAAAACAGGGTGGCGAGGGACATCAGCGGGCGGATATTGCTGGCTGAGATCTTACGGCCCAGCGCATATTGCAGCGTTACCACCACGGCGGCGTTGACGGGCAGCACCACGGCGACCACCTTTTCGGCGAAATCGCTGTCCGCATGTGCGGCCAGAACGTATTGCGAAATACAGCTCGCGAACGACCCGCCCACGTACGACGCCAGCAGGCCAGAGAGCGTGTACCAGAACAGCGCGCGATCTTTCAGCAAGACCGACGGCTGCCACGGCGTCTTCTCCTCGGCGGTATCTAACGCCACGCTTTTCTGCACAAAGAAGTGGATAAAGCCCAGCGGCAGGGCGGCACAGAAGGCTGCCAGCCAGAACGGCAGCTGCAGGCTGTACATCACCAGCAGGGTGCCAATCGGCGGGCCGACCGTCCAGCCAATGTTCAGGAAGCTGTAGTTTAGCGAGAAGACCCGCGCCTTCTGGCTGGAGGTGAGCACCTCGGAGAACCAGGCTTTCAGCACCGTCGAAAAGACGGAGTAGGCGCAGTTGATCAGCGCAAAAAAAAGCACCACCAGCGTGACGTTATTGACCAGCGGGATCGCCACAAATCCGGCGATAAACGCCACAATCGCGATCAGCATGTAGCGTTTTTTATCAAACTTATCGGCCAGAATGCCAAATCCCAGGCTGAACACCACGCCGATAGTCAGCGCAATCGTCAGGGCATAACCAATATTCTCAACGCTCATGCTGTAGACGCGCGTGAGATAGATGGTCATAAACGGCAGCGTTGCCCCTCGACCGATGGTTAATAACAATGACGATGCCAGCAGCGCTGCGGTTGAGCGCCTGAGAGATGGTTTCATATTCCTGCCCGACAGTTGCTTATGCTTTTATTCGATGTGTGTTAACAGGATTACCATGACATAAGGGGCTTGTATAGCACCCGATTTATCCCTAAGTGCTTCAGCTGCCTGCCAGAAATAATGATCTTCTCGTGACGCACTTTTTTCTGTTACCTTGAAGTGTTAACAAATTATTAATAATTCAGGGGCGGGATATGACGCGGAAAGACGGGCTGCTGGCGTTGCTGGTGGTCGTAGTATGGGGACTCAATTTTGTGGTCATTAAGCTGGGGCTGCACAATATGCCGCCGCTGATGCTAGCCGGCTTACGTTTTATGCTGGTCGCTTTCCCGGCCATCTTCTTTGTGGCGCGTCCAAAGATCCCCTTTAAACTGCTGCTGGGCTACGGTCTGACCATCAGCTTTGGCCAGTTTGCGTTTCTCTTTTGCGCCATCAAGTTCGATATGCCGGCCGGTCTGGCCTCGCTGGTGTTACAGGCGCAGGCGTTCTTTACCATTATTCTCGGGGCGTTTGTGTTTGGCGAGCGCCTGCAGGGCAAACAGCTGGCGGGGATCACGCTGGCGGTGTTTGGCGTACTGGTGCTGATCGAGGCCAGCCTGAATGGTCAGCACGTGGCGCTGCTCGGGTTTATGCTGACGCTGGCGGCGGGGCTGAGCTGGGCCTGCGGAAATATCTTCAACAAGCTGATCATGCAGCACGAGGCGCGCCCGGCGGTGATGTCGCTGGTGGTGTGGAGCGCACTGATCCCGGTTATCCCGTTTCTGCTGGCGTCGAGTATTCTGGACGGTCCGGCGGTGATGCTGAACAGTCTGGTTGACATCGATATGACCACGATCCTGTCTCTCGTCTATCTGGCCTTTGTCGCCACCATTGTGGGCTACGGGATCTGGGGATCGCTGCTGGGGCGTTATGAGACCTGGCGCGTCGCGCCGTTATCTCTGCTGGTGCCGGTGGTAGGGCTTGCCAGTGCGGCGATATTGCTGGATGAAACGCTAAGCGCGCTGCAGCTGTTCGGTGCCGTGCTGATCATGGCCGGGCTGTACATTAACGTGTTTGGTCTGCGGGTTCGTCGGACGACGCGGGTAAGCGAAAAGGCATAAAAAAGCCCCGCGTCTGCGGGGCAAAAACGAATCAGAAGCCGTGCTGATTATAATAAGGCACGCCTAATTCGTCGGATTTGTCGCTACCAGCACCCATATGGTTGAAATCATAGGGCGACTGGTCATGTGCGGACGGCAAAATCATCGTATCCGGATTATTTTGCTGCGTTGCACGAGGGGTTTGCTCCGCGAAGGTCTGGCTGGAGAACAGCACCAGCAAGGCGAGGGCGGCGGAGGCGATAACTTTCATGATTTCCTCGGTTACGTCTGTGACAGGCGATGATTAACTACAGTGTTTTAACGGATACAGGTATCGGGATTCGCCCGGCACGCTGGTGATTCGGTACTTATGAGGCGGCACGTCAAAATAGTTCTTGAACGTACGCGTCAGGGTTTGCTGCGATTCAAATCCGTAACGCTCCGCCAGATAAAGGATCGGCTCATTGCTTTCTTTCAGTTTCTGGGCAATCTCCGTCAGCTTGCGGCTGCGAATATATTGACCTAATGAATGGCCGGTCTCTTTTTTGAACATCCGTTGCAGGTGCCATTTGGAGTAACCCGAACGCTCTGACACTTTTTCAAGGGAGAGCGGCGATTCCAGGTTATCCTCGATCCAGTCCAAAATGCTATGAATGGTGATAGCGTCAGTATTGCGTCTGGACATCGTCATACCTCTTTTTTCTGTTTACGGCAGGATTTTCTTCAGCAAAAGCTCAAGGGTTGCCACTTCATCTGCCGTTAAGTTTTTTGTTAGTTCCTGATGCAGTGTTTGTCCTACTAATTGATGACATTGCTCGCACATGGCCGCGCCATCGCTGGTCAGCTTCACCAGTACGCCGCGTTTGTCATTCGGGTTAGGGCTTCGTTCTATCCATCCTTTGCAGACGAGACGATCGAGCATGCGGGTTAACGCACCCAGATCGACAGAGAGCACCTTTTTCAGCTCAACCGGCGTGATACACACTTCGCAGCGAATGGAACACAGCACTTTGAACTGTGTTGCGGTGATATCCAGCGGTGACAGATAGTCATTGAGCAGGCGATCTTTTTTCTGATTGACCATATGAATAAGACGACCCAGCGGAACAACGTCGTTAAAGATATCACTGGTGCTTTTCACAATGGTTGCCCTGGCAAGTAATTAGTCACGGCAGATATTATTGCTCAGGCAAGTATAAGTCAACTGAATGAATCAGCCGATGCCACGAATTGCTAAAACGTTTCATGAACTTTTTTTAAGGTGTTTCAAATCATAGGGATAACTTCCTGTTATCTTTTCAGAAGGAAAATAATCGTTACGTTGCGCCCATGGCTGAATGTCACGCTTTCCCCCTATAATTGCTGTGTTAAATATGGATAAGGACGACAACGCACTATGTTGGATTTGATTAAAGCAATCAGCCTTGGGCTGGTGGTCTTGCTGCCGTTGGCTAACCCGTTAACGACGGTGGCGCTTTTCCTCGGGCTGGCAGGGAACATGAACAGCGCCGAGCGCAATCATCAGTCGATGATGGCCTCGGTGTATGTGTTTGCCATCATGATGGTGGCTTACTACGCCGGGCAACTGGTGATGAATACCTTCGGGATTTCCATCCCTGGCCTGCGTATCGCCGGGGGGCTGATCGTGGCCTTTATCGGTTTCCGCATGCTGTTCCCGGCGCAAAAAGCGCATGAATCGCCGGAAGCGACCAGCAAATCGGAAGAGCTGGAAACCGAACCGAGCGCGAATATCGCCTTTGTGCCGATTGCCATGCCGAGCACGGCGGGGCCGGGGACCATCGCGATGATCATCAGCTCCGCGTCGACGGTGCGTGACAGCGCAACCTTCCCGGACTGGGTGCTGACGGTGGCACCGCCGCTGATTTTTGCGATTATCGGGATTATCGTGTGGGCATCGCTGCGCAGCTCCGGCGCCATCATGCGCTGGGTAGGCAAGGGCGGTATCGAGGCGATTTCCCGCCTGATGGGCTTCTTACTGGTCTGTATGGGCGTGCAGTTTATTATTAACGGCGTGCTGGAGATTATTAAGACTTACCATTAAGTTCATTGCCGGGTGGCGGCTTCGCCTTACCCGGCCTACGAAATCCGTCTTTTTGTAGGCCGGGTAAGCGCAGCGCCACCCGGCACCAACAAACCTCACCCGTGCTGCCCCTGTTCCTCCAGCGCCACCGGCCACTTACGGAAGATAAGCACGGACCAGATCAGCGCCATCAGCGCCGGAATGGCACCCAGATAGCCAATCGCCGACATCGACACGTGCAGGATGACCTGGTTTCCCACCAGCGCACCCGCGCCAATCCCCAGATTGAAAATTCCCGAGAACAGCGACATGGCGACGTCCGTCGCATCCGGCGCCAGGGCTAGCACCTTCACCTGCATGCCCAGGCCAATAATCATGATCGCCACGCCCCAGAACAGGCTGAGGATCGCCAGATGGCTTTCACTGCCCGCGGCGGGCATCAGCAACAGCAGACAGGCCAGCAGCAGGCCGATAGCGCTGCTCACCAGCGATGAGGCATGCCGGTTACCCAGCTTGCCGAACAGCACGCTGCCAATAATCCCCGCGCCGCCGAGGATCAGCAGTAAGACGGTGGCAAAGTTGGCGCTAAAGCCTGCTACCACCTGCACAAACGGCTCAATGTAGCTATACGCCGTGTAATGGGCCGTTACCACGATGGCGGTCAGCAGGTAGATGCTCAGCAGCGCAGGGCGACGCATCAGCAGCGGCAGGCTTTTCAGCGAGCCGGAATGCTCGCTCGGCAGCGCGGGCAGCAGCTTAATCAGACACACCAGCGTCACCAGCGCGCCCATGCCGATGGCGAAGAAGGTGGTACGCCAGCCGAAGTATTGCCCCACGATGCGGCCAATCGGCAGGCCCAGCACCATCGCCAGTGCGGTACCGGTAGCAATCAGGCTTAGCGCCTGCGCGCGTTTACCCGCCGGTGCCAGGCGAATCGCCAGCGACGCGGTGATCGACCAGAACACCGCATGGGCAAAGGCGATACCGACGCGGCTGATGACCAGCACCGTAAAATTCCACGCCATAAACGACAGCACGTGGCTCGCGATGAACAAGACAAACAGACCGATCAGCAGCCTGCGCCGCTCTATCTGGCTGGTCAGCAGCATGAACGGCAGGGACATCAGCGCCACCACCCAGGCGTAAATGGTCAACATAATGCCCACCTGCGCCGTTTCCATCTGGAAACTGTCAGCGATGTCAGACAACAGCCCAACCGGCACAAATTCTGTGGTGTTAAAAATAAACGCGGCGATGGCCAGCGTGACCACGCGTAGCCACGCAACCCTGCGGGAAACTGTGTTCGTTGTCATAGGGATGTCGGAGATTCGTTGCTGAAAAGAAGAGGAGACGATCTTAAAACGTTGAATGGCGAAAACTCAACCATTATGTGACGCAGATCTCAATATTTACCTTATGAAAGCGGTAGCCGGGAGCGCTGTTTTCATTGAATATAAAAGAACAACACAATAAAAACAGGCGGTAAGACAATGCAGGAGATTGATTTTTATCTGGTCGATGCGTTCAGCAATACCACGTTTGGCGGCAACCCGGCCGCCGTTTGTCCGCTCAAGGAATGGTTACCCGATGAGACCTTGCTGAAAATGGCACAGCAGCATAATCAGTCGGAAACGGCCTTTTTCGTCTGCACTAAAGGAGGCATTGAGCTACGCTGGTTTACCACGCTTACCGAAGTCAATCTCTGCGGCCACGCCACCCTTGCCGCCGCGTACGTTCTGTTTAATGAACTGGATTATCCCGACTCGCGGATCCACTTTGATACCGCCTCTGGCCGCCTGACGGTCAGCCGGGAGGGGGAGTGGATGACGCTGGACTTCCCGGCATGTCCAACCCAAGAAGAGACGCCGCCGCCGGAGATGCTCTCGGCGCTCGGTATCCGTCATTACGTTGCAGCCCGCAAAGGGCGCGCCTGGCTGATCGTGCTGGACAATCGCCAGCAGATTGAAGCGCTCGCGCCACGCTTTTCGGCGATGACGCCGGGCGAGCATAAGGTGAGCGTGACGGCACGGGGTGAGGGGGAATACGATTTTGTCAGCCGCTTTTTCTCCCCCGGGGTATCCGTTCCGGAAGACCCGGTCACCGGCTCCGCGCACACCATGCTGATCCCATACTGGGGTGAACGGTTGGGGAAAACAGCCATGCTTGCCCGTCAGGTTTCCGCGCGCGGCGGCGACGTGCGCTGTGAGCTGAAAGGCTCGCGCGTGCTGATGAGCGGACAGGCTTCACTTTATCTGAAAGGCACAGTTTTTCTGCGCTAAATACCCATAACAAGAGAGGAAGAGACAATGCAGGAAATTGATTTTTATCTGGTGGATGCCTTCAGCGACAAAACCTTTGGCGGCAACGCGGCAGCGGTATGTCCTCTGGAAGCGTGGCTGCCGGACGAGACGCTGCTCAAAATGGCGCAGCAGCATAACCAGTCTGAGACCGCCTTTTTTGTACGCACCGACGGTGGGTTTGAACTGCGCTGGTTTACCACGCTCGATGAAATTAACCTGTGCGGCCATGCTACGCTTGCCGCATCGCACGTTATTTTCGAATACCTTGACTATCCGTATACTGAAATTACCTTCACCACGCGCTTCGTGGGCGAACTGACGGTTAAACGCAGCGGCGACTGGCTGACGCTGAACTTCCCCGCGTGGTCAACGGAGGTGGTCGAGAACCCACCTGCGCTGCTGTTTAGCGCGCTGGGCATCCCAGACGCAAAAGAGGTGCGCGTCGGACGTGATTACCTGGTGGTGCTGGAGAGCCAGCAGCAGGTGGAAGCGTTAACGCCGGATATTGGGGCGATGATCCCGCTGGATAAAATGGTCTGCGTGACGGCGCCGGGCGAAAAATATGACTTCGTCAGCCGCTTCTTCTGCCCGGGGGAAGGGGTGCCGGAAGATCCGGTTACCGGATCCGCCCACAGCATGCTGATCCCATACTGGAGCGAAAAGCTGGGTAAAACGTCACTTTATGCCCACCAGGGGGCGCACCGTGGCGGGGATCTGCGCTGCGAAATGAAGGGCGACCGCGTGCTGATTGGCGGTCAGGCCACCCTGTACCTGAAAGGGAAAATCTTTTTGCGCTAACGGAGCGGTACGATAAGTTAATTGTATGAAGCACCCTGGCAGGCCTGCGCTATGTTGACATTTAGCCTCACAAAAAAAGCAAGGAGCCTGCCATGTATTCCATTACCTCTGAATCTGCACGTCACCCGGACATTCTCAGCCTGATCGCGGCGCTGGACCGCTATCAGAGCGAACTCTATCCCGCCGAAAGCAATCATCTGATCGATCTGGCTGCGCTGCCGGAAACGTCGCTGATCCTGATGGTCATTCGCGACCAGCAGCTTCAGGCCGTTGGTTGTGGCGCCATCGTGCTCAACGGCGACGGTACGGGGGAGATGAAGCGGGTCTATATCGATCCGGCCCATCGTGGGCAGCACCTTGGGGAGACGCTATTGGCCGCCCTGGAAGATGAGGCCCTGAGCCGTCATTGCCATACGGTACGGCTGGAGACGGGCATCAAGCAGCGCGCCGCGGTGCGTCTTTATGAACAGTGCGGATACGATTTGCGTCCGGCGTTTCCCCCGTACGTTGACGATCCGCTCAGCCTGTTTATGGAGAAGGCGCTGGTTGAAGACGTTCGTTTAGCAGCGCTATAAAGGCCTCCAGCTGGCGGGTCATTGCCCCGCGTCGCCACACCAGCCAGGTGGTGAGCCAGCGCCAGTTTTCGGCCAGCGGCCAGGCTTCAACCTGATGATGCCCGGGCATACTCTCCAGCATCGAGCGCGGCATCAGCGCGATGCCCGCGCCCGCAATGACGCAGGCGAGCATGCCGTGATAGGACTCCATCTCGTGAATGCGGCCGGGCGCGGCGCGGTCAGCGTGAAACCAGCTCTCCAGGTGCCGGCGATAAGAGCAGTTGGCGCGAAAGGCATAAACGTCGCTGCCGCTCACCTGCGCGGCGCGTGAGATTTCCGCCTGCCCGGCAGGCGTGACCAGCATCATCTCTTCCCGATAGACCGGCATTCCTTCCAGCTCCGGGTGCGACAGTGGCCCGTCGACAAAGGCGGCGCTCAGGGTTCCCTCCAGTACGCCATCAATCATCGTCCCGGACGGCCCGGTAGAAAGGGCAAACTGAATGCGCGGATAGCGCTGGTTAAACTGTGCCAGCGTTTCAGGAATGCGCACGGCGGCGGTACTTTCCAGCGCGCCGAGGGCAAATAACCCCTGCGGCTCATCCCCCGCGACGACCATGCGCGCTTCATCCACCAGGGCGAGGATCTGCTTGCTGTAGCGCAGGAAGTTATGGCCAGCCGGGGATAAACGCAAACGCTGGTTCTCACGAATAAACAGCTCAACGCCAAGATCGGCTTCCAGCTGGCGGATGCGGGTCGTCAGGTTTGACGGCACGCGATGCACCTTCTGCGCCGCCTGGGTGATACTGCCCGTCAGCGCGACGGCGTTAAACATTTCAAGCTGGGTTAAATCCATAGCGTTCTCGTTTCGTGAATAAGGTGGTTAGTATTATTCATTTTTAAGAAATAGCAGAGTGGGCCACAATGAATCAACCGAAAAACGTGGAGAACACCATGACTTATTCCTCTGCAACACATGCCTTCTCTGTCAACCCGGCCACGGGTGAAACCCTCGCCGCGTATCCGTGGGCGACGCCGGAACAGGTTGAACGCGCGATTTCTCAGTCCGACGCGGGCTATCGCCAGTGGCGTCGCGAAAGCGTCTCCCACCGGGCGCAAAAGCTGCGCGATCTTGGCGCCGCGCTGCGTCATCGCGCTGAAGAGATGGCGCAGACGATCTCCCGAGAAATGGGCAAACCTATTCAGCAGGCGCGGGCAGAAGTGGCAAAATCCGCCGGCCTGTGCGACTGGTACGCCGAGCACGGCCCGGCGATGCTGCACGCGGAACCGACGCTGGTCGAAAACGAGAATGCGGTCATTGAATACCGTCCGCTGGGGCCGATCCTCGCGGTCATGCCGTGGAACTTCCCGCTCTGGCAGGTGCTGCGCGGCGCGGTGCCGATTCTGCTGGCAGGTAACAGCTATCTGCTCAAACACGCGCCCAACGTCCTCGGCTCGGCGGAGCTTATCGCGCAGATCTTTGCGGATGCCGGTTTCCCTGAAGGCGTGTTCGGCTGGGTAAACGCCACCAATGACGGCGTCAGCCAGGCGATTAACGATCGTCGTATTGCGGCGGTGACCGTCACCGGCAGCGTGCGTGCCGGGGCTGCCATTGGTGCTCAGGCGGGGGCCGCGCTGAAAAAATGTGTTCTCGAGCTGGGCGGCTCTGACCCGTTCATCGTCCTCAACGATGCCGACCTGGATCTTGCCGTGAAGGCGGCGGTAGCAGGCCGCTACCAGAATACCGGGCAGGTGTGCGCGGCGGCCAAACGCTTCATTGTGGAAGAGGGTATTGCGAAGACCTTTACCCAGCGCTTTGTCGACGCGGTTGCTGCGCTGAAGCTGGGCGCGCCGGACCAGGAAGAAAACTATATTGGCCCGATGGCGCGTTTTGACCTGCGCGATGAACTCCATCAGCAGGTGCAGGCGACGCTGGCGGAAGGTGCAACGCTGCTGCTGGGCGGTGAGAAAATCAGCGGTGAGGGGAATTATTACGCCCCAACCGTGCTGGCGAACGTCACCCCGGCGATGACGGCCTTCCGGCAGGAGCTGTTTGGTCCGGTCGCGGCCATTACTATCGCGAAAGACGCGGAGCATGCCCTGATGCTTGCCAACGACAGCGATTTTGGCCTGTCTGCCACGGTCTTTACCGCCAGTGATGCGCTGGCAGAGACCTTCTCCCGCGAGCTGGAGTGCGGCGGGGTGTTTATCAACGGCTTTAGCGCCAGCGATGCGCGCGTGGCCTTTGGCGGCGTGAAGAAAAGTGGCTTTGGCCGCGAACTTTCCCACTTTGGGTTGCACGAGTTCTGCAACGTGCAGACGGTGTGGAAGGATCGCGTGTAATCCCGCGATGTCGGCCCTCATCGCGAGGGCCGTTGTCATTAATCTGCAATGGTTCTGTCATTTTCATTTCGTAGACTCGCTCGCGTCTAACGCCTTGTAAATGAAGCTAATTATGAACCTAACGCAAATTTTTCGCCGTATTGCGCAGCGTCTCACTCCCCGTCACTTTGGCCTGCTGACAGGGATCTTTTGCATTATTGGCCTTTTCTCCGCGCTGCAGCTCTCCTCGTCATTCCTGCTTAACGCCTCCCTGAACGAAGCCCAGCGCAACGAGCAGCAAAACCTGCTGGCGTGGCAGCAGCAGAGCAAGCTGGATCTGGCCCGCGTCTCTCTGCTGGCGGCAAGCGATCTCCTTAACCGCTCCGGGGTGTGGTTTATGCAGGATAAAGAGACCGGATCCGACGGAAGCTGGCACAGCCTGATGGATGACGCGCAAAAGGCGCTGACGGTGTCTCAGCAGGCGTGGAAGGCCTGGCTGGCGCTGAATCCACCGAAAGACGACGCCCTGGTGAACAGCTATCAGCTCTTCTACGGCGCGATCAAAGAGCAGGCGGAAGGTCTGGTCAAAACCAATACCATCGACGCTTTTTTTGCCGTCCCGGCGCAGGCTTTTCAGACTGATTTTAACGACAACTATGCGCGCTACCAGCAGGCAAGCGAGAAGCAGGCCATGCAGGGGCGTCAGAGCCTCATGGCGCAGCTCTCTGACCTGCAAACGTTATTCCTGTTTGCCCCGTTGCTGTTAGTCGCCATTGCCGCTGTCGTCTGGTTCGGTATGTCCCGATGGGTGATTACGCCGCTGCGTCGGCTCATCGCGCATATCAACCGGCTGGCAGCAGGGGATCTCTCCGGCACGCCGCCGAACGTCATGCGCTTCAACCGGGAGATAGGGCAGCTTAGCGACAGCATTGCCACGATGCAGCACGGCCTGCAGCAGCTGGTGACGCAGGTCAGCCACGCCACGGCTACCATGGTGGAGAACATTGATTCTCTGGCGCAGGGTAACCAGAAGCTGTATCAGCAGTCGGCACGTCAGGCGAAAGAGCTTGAGGATGTGACGGCGCATATTGCGGCGCTGGAAAGCCACGTGGAAGGGAATACCGGCTATGCCAGACTCGCCAGCTCCCGGGCCGATGAAGCACGCCAGGCAGCCGTGGGCGGCGACCAGATGATGTCGACCGTAAACGCGTCTATGCAGGCGATCGTCGACCGATCGTCTGAGATGCGCGGGATCGTGGCGATGATCGACAGCGTGGCGTTTCAGACGAACATCCTGGCGCTGAATGCCGCCATTGAGGCCGCCCATGCCGGAAATCAGGGGCGCGGGTTTGCCGTCGTCGCCCGCGAGGTTGGACTGCTGGCCAGAAAGAGCAGCCACTCGACGCAGACCATTCAGGAGCTGATCAACCGTTCACTGCAGGGTATCGAAGACGGTTCCCGTGCCGTCACCCTGATGGAAGAGAATTTGCAGCAGGTCACCGGTCTGGTGGGCAATTTGAGCAGTTTGCTGAATGAGATCTCCACCGCCACGCTCAGTCAGGGAGAGCGTATTCACCTGATGACGCGTCAGCTTCAGTCGCTGAACCAGGTCTCCCGTCAGACGGACCTGCTGGTCTCTGACGCCTCGGAGGCCTCTGAGCGGCTGCAAAAGCAATCCGATCTTTTATTGCAGGCCGTTTCGCGTTTTCGTCTTAGCGCCTGACGCAATACATAAGCCTCTGTTATACTCGCAGCCCGTTTTAGCCTGAGGGCAAGGAGCAAAGTGTGGCTGCGGTCATCCATAATGAGATGTTGGACGAGATTCTGGCGCAGGTTCGTCCGTTAATTGGAAAGGGGAAGGTTGCCGACTATATTCCGGCCCTTGCCTCGGTCAGCGGGAATAAGCTGGGTATTGCTATCAGCACCATCGACGGACAGCGATTCCAGGCAGGGGATGCAACAGAACGTTTTTCCATTCAGTCCATTTCGAAAGTGCTCAGTCTGGTTGCGGCGATGCGCCAGTATGAAGAAGACGAAATCTGGCAGCGCGTGGGTAAAGATCCGTCCGGCCAGCCTTTTAATTCGCTGCTTCAGCTTGAAATCGAGCAGGGTAAACCGCGAAATCCCTTTATCAACGCCGGGGCGCTGGTGGTCTGCGATATGTTGCAGAGCCGCCTCAGCGCGCCGCGTCAGCGAATGCTGGAGATAGTACGCCAGCTCTCGGGGGTTGACGACATTGCCTACGATCCGGTGGTGGCCCGCTCGGAGTTCGAACACTCTGCCCGTAACGCGGCCATCGCGTGGCTGATGAAATCCTTCGGCAACTTCAATAACGACGTGGCGACCGTCCTGCAAAACTATTTCCACTACTGCGCCCTGAAAATGAGCTGCGTTGAGCTGGCTCAGACGTTCCTGTTCCTTGCGCATCAGGGGCATGCGCCGCACCTCGACCAGGAGGTGGTTTCTCCTCTGCAGGCGCGCCAGGTCAACGCGCTGATGGCAACCAGCGGGATGTATCAAAACGCCGGCGAGTTTGCCTGGCGCGTTGGTCTCCCGGCCAAGTCGGGCGTGGGCGGCGGAGTGGTGGCGATTGTACCGCATGAAATGGCGATTGCGGTCTGGAGCCCGGAGCTGGATGAAACCGGAAATTCGCTTGCCGGTGTCGCGGTTCTGGAGAAACTGACCCAGCGTATGGGACGTTCCGTTTACTGATGTCTGACCTGGATCCCCTTTTTTCCCGTCTGGCGCGATCGACGTTTCGCTCGCGCTTCCGCTTAGGCGATAAGGAACGGCAGTATTGCTGGGACAAAGGCCCCGATACCATTGATCAGCATGCCGCTGATTTTGTCGAAAAGCGCCTTGCCCCTGCACAACCCGCGAATGACGGCAAACAGACGCCCATGCGCGGTCACCCGGTATTTATCGCCCAGCATGCCACCGCCACCTGTTGTCGGGGCTGTCTGGCGAAATGGCATAATATTCCTCACGGTGTTCAGCTCACCGCGCAGCAGCAGCAGTATATCGTCAGCGTGATTCACCACTGGCTGGTGCTCCAGATGAACGCCTAAATTTGACGAGTTATGATCCCGTTATATTTGTGTTATAGATTCATCCTAAGTGAGCGCCGATCGTGCTGACGACCGCAATAACTGCCATAAGCTTTCATATGGAATGAAATTTAATGCGTTCTGCTCTTACCGCTTTCAGGCCGTTCCAGCCTGACACGCCGCTGCGAAATGCATCGACGATCTTTATCCTCACCACTTTGTTCTATTTTGTGGGGGCGGAATTACGTCTCGTGGAGGCCTTGTCGCTGTTCTGGCCCCTCAACGGCGTGATGGCAGGGATCTTTGCCCGCTATGTTTTTCTGAATCGCCTGCATTACTACGCGGTATCCTATGTCGCCATGCTGATGTACGACGCGGTGACGACCAACTGGGGGATAGCCTCCGTGGTGATCAACCTGTCTAACATGGTCTTTATCGTCGTGGTCGCCGTGCTGATCCAGCGTGACAGGCGGCTGATGAAGAAAACCCCGGATCCGCTTAACGCATTACGCCTGTTCAACTACTGCCTGATTGCTGCGCTGCTGTGCGCACTGCTCGGCGCGGTAGGGTCGGTCGGGATTGACAGCCACACCTTCTGGCCGCTCTTTGCCGACTGGTTTAGCGAGCAGTTCTCAACCGGCGTGCTTGTTGTGCCGTGTATGCTCACGATAGGCATGCCCGTGCGCGAATTCAGGTTACGTCTGGAGCAGCTATTACCGGTTATTGCGCTGATCGTCTCGGTGGTCGCGTCAGTCGTGATTGGCGGCGCGGGGAGCCTCTCTTTTCCACTGCCTGCGCTTATCTGGTGTGCGGTACGCTACCCATTGCCTGTGACCTGCTTGCTGACGTTTGTCACGGGCGCCATTGAAATTATTCTGGTCGCCAACTCGGTGATTAATATTGCCGTGGCGACACCGCTGACCACCCCAATGATGTTTTCTGCCCGGCTGGGTATTGCCACGATGGCGATCTGTCCGGTGCTGGTCTCCGTCAGCATGGCAGCCATTAATTCCCTGATCCGTCAGGTTTCCCTGCGGGCGGATTATGACTTTTTAACGCAGGTTTATTCGCGTTCCGGGCTTTATGAGGCGTTAAAACACGAAGAGACGCACCGCCATTCGCGTTTCCTGACCGTTATGCTGCTGGATATCGATTACTTCAAAAGCATCAACGATAACTACGGCCACGAGTGTGGCGACCGCGTGCTGGCGTCATTCGCCCGGCAGGTTCAGCAGGTGGTCGGTGAAGACGGGATGGTCGCGCGTATGGGCGGGGAAGAGTTCGCGGTGGTGGTCAACTCTGGCGACGCTCGACACGGTTATGAACTGGCGGAACGTATCAGAACTACCGTCGCTAACCATCCTTTTACATGGCGTCAGCAAACGCTCTCTCTGACGGTCAGTATTGGCCTTGGAAGCGGGAAGGCGGAGGCATGGCAGTTGACCGAGGTCTTCAACAAACTCATGACCGAAGCGGACGATTACCTCTATCGTTCAAAAAAAGCGGGTCGAAATCGTACCAGCGCCCGGGTCGCGGACGAGCATATTACTGCCGCCACCGGGCATGAAACAGAGCTGCGTTAATCGTCATAAGGCATTGACGTGAATAGCAAGTGGCTTAACAGACTGTCAGAACACTGACAATGTCACTGTTTAAGCTACGCTTTTAGTAACGCTTTACGTCAGGAGACATTATGAAAGCACCTGCAACCCCTGAAAATGAAACAGACAGACTGAACTCGCTGCGCGAATCAGGTCTGCTTGAGATCGACAATTCCCCGGCGTTTGACCGGCTTACGCGTCTGGCGAAGCGCTTCTTCCAGGTGCCGCTGGCAATGGTCAACCTCATTGATGAGCACTCGCTGATCGTGAAGTCGGCCGATGGCAAGGCGCCTGACACCGTTCCGCGTAATATCTCGTTTTGTGGCCATACGATCCTCACCGAAGCACCGCTGGTGGTAGGGGATATGCTGCAGGACGATCGTTTTGCGGATAATCCGCTGGTGGCGGGTGAACCTCGTGTGCGTTTTTATGCGGGCTTCCCGCTGCGCCTGCGTGACGGCGCCAGCGTGGGCTCGCTGTGTCTGATTGATTACGCCCCCCGTGAGTTCTCGGCGGCCGATCTTGCCGTGCTGGGAGACCTGGGCGCGCTGGCAGAAGATGAGTTTGCCGCCATCAGCGCGGCGACCACGGATGAGTTAACCGGCTTATTCAACCGCCGGGGCTTTAATCAGCTGGTGCGGTTTACGCTTTCGGTTGCCCGACGCCGGGCGGAGCCGCTGACGCTCGGCTGGCTGGATTTGGATCGCTTTAAGGAGATTAACGATCGCTACGGGCATGAAGAGGGCGATAAGGCGCTTAAAGTTATGGCGCAGCTGATGCGCAGCGCTTTCCGTGAGGCCGATATGCTGGTGCGTTTTGGCGGGGATGAGTTCGCGGTGCTGTTCGCGGATACCGACGAGCAGGGCGCCTGGATAGCCATGCAGTATCTCGCCGAGCAGGTGGAAAGCTATAACGCCCGCAAGCTTCACCCGTGGTCGCTACACTTCTCATGGGGGCTCAGTGAATTCGATCATAACGGCAACGACCTGCAGCAGTGGTTAAAAGATGCCGATGAAAAGATGTATGCCATGAAGCAGCAGCGCCAGCGCGCCCGGTGACATAATAAAAGCCTATGTCCGAACCGCTTGCGTTAATAAGTTGTTAAACCCAAAGTGAGCGTATTCAACGTAAGGAAAAACAATGAATACCTCACTGCAAATCAAAACCCTCACCCGGGAAGAGATCCTCATCCATCTTGATGCGCTGGCCGGGATCCTCGAAAACTGCGTAAACGGCGGGGCATCCGTCAGCTTTATGCTCCCTTTTAGCCTCGACAAGGCCCGTACTTTCTGGCGCGGTATTGCCGAAAGCGTCGCGCGAGGCGAGCGGCTGGTGTTTGCCTGCGTCGATGCGCAGGACGGGGTCATTGGAACGGTGCAGCTGATCGCAGACCAGCCGGAAAACCAGCCGCACCGGGCGGATGTGGCGAAGCTGCTGGTGCATGAAAAAGCGCGTCGAAAAGGGGCCGCAATGGCGCTGATGGAAGCGCTGGAGGCTGAGGCCCGGGCCAGAGACATTTCTGTGCTGGTGCTCGATACCTCCACCGGCAGCGGGGCCGAAACTTTCTACCTGCGTGCCGGCTGGCAAAAGGTTGGTGAGATCCCGCGCTACGCGCTGATGCCTGACGGCGCCATTACCGCCACCTCTGTGTTTTATAAGTTCTTATAATTATTTTGCACAACCGCACCGCGGATTGATCAAAACAGGGTTTCTGGTCGTTAAGTTTTGATAAGTTATCGTACCAATCTTATCAAGCTGTATGACTAATCATAAAAGGAACCCCCCTTGTGAACACGCTCAACCGTCGTGATTTTCCCGGTGCGCACTATCCAGAACGCATCATTCAGTTTGGTGAAGGCAATTTCCTGCGTGCGTTTGTCGACTGGCAAATTGACCTGTTAAACGAACATACCGATCTTGACGCTGGCGTGGTAATCGTTCGCCCGATTCAGAGCGACTTCCCGCCGTCGTTAAGCACTCAGGATGGGTTGTACACCACGATCGTTCGTGGCCTGAATGAGCAGGGCGAGGCGGTGAGCGAGGCCCGGCTGATCCGCTCCGTTAACCGGGAAATCAGCGTCTATGACGACTATGGCGCATTTCTGAAACTGGCTCACAATCCCGATATGCGGTTTGTCTTCTCGAACACCACCGAAGCGGGTATCAGCTACCACGCGGGTGACAGCGTCGACGATGCCCCTGCGGTGAGCTATCCGGCGAAGCTGACGCGTCTGCTGTTTGAGCGCTTTAGCCACTTCAACGGTGCGGCTGACAAGGGCTGGATCATCATTCCCTGCGAGCTGATTGACTACAACGGTGACGCACTGCGTGAACTCGTCTTACGCTATGCGCAGGAGTGGGCGCTGCCTGCCGCCTTTATGCAGTGGCTCAACGACGCCAACAGCTTCTGCTCGACGCTGGTTGACCGTATCGTGACAGGCTATCCCCGCGATGAAGCGGCCGCACTGGAGGCTGAACTGGGTTATCACGATGGGTTCCTCGACACGGCCGAACATTTTTATCTGTTTGTGATTCAGGGACCGGCATCTCTTGCGCACGAACTTCGTCTGGATAAGTACCCGTTAAACGTGCTGATTGTCGATGACATCAGGCCCTACAAAGAACGCAAGGTCGCCATTCTGAACGGCGCGCACACGGCGCTGGTGCCGGTCGCCTTCCAGGCCGGGCTGGATACGGTAGGCGAGGCGATGAATGATGCGGAGATCTGCGCGTTCGTCGAAAAAGCGATTTATCAGGAGATCATTCCGGTCCTCGATTTGCCGCGTAACGAGCTGGAATCGTTCGCCAGTGCGGTGACAGGACGTTTTCGTAATCCCTACATCAGACACCAGCTGCTCTCCATCGCGCTTAACGGTATGACCAAATACCGCACCCGCATTCTGCCGCAGCTGCTGGCAGGGCAGAAGGCAACGGGGCAATTACCGGCTCGCCTGACGTTTGCTCTGGCCGCATTGATCGCGTTTTATCGCGCGGAGCGTAACGGGGAGAGCTATCCGGTGCAGGATGATGCACGCTGGCTGGAACGTTATCAGCAGCTGTGGGCGCAGCACCGCGATCGGCAGCTTAGCACCCGTGAACTGGTGCAGTCGGTGCTCAGCGCACGCGACCACTGGGAGCAGGACTTGACGCAGGTAAGCGGTCTTGTCGACCAGGTGACGCTGGATTTGGATGCCATTCTGCTTAAGGGCATGCGCGCCGCGGTTAAACCGCTTTGCTAATGCATTCACCCGGCTTCGGCCGGGTTTGAATAGGCCCCATTTAGTTACAACATACTATGTGCTTTATTTTTAAAAAAGCACATGCAGCACCGTGCGAATTTCGCTAATCAGGGGAGAAAATGCAATGTCCCGTTAACAAGCTTGCAACGGTGACGGGGATCACGTTTAATAGCCTCGCTCTTTTCTTGCCTGAAACTCACTATGATCGTTCGTCCTAAACAGCACTGGCTACAACTGATTTTTGTCTGGCACGGTTCGGTACTTCCCAAGATCTATACCCGATTGCTGCTCAACTTCCTGCTCTCTATCGCCGTTATCCTGATGTTACCGTGGTATACCTCGCTCGGTATCAAATTTACCGTGGCGCCATTCAGCATTCTCGGCGTGGCGATCGCTATCTTTCTGGGTTTCAGAAACAACGCCTGTTATTCCCGCTACGTTGAGGCGAGGCTGCTCTGGGGGCAGTTGATGATAGCGGCACGCTCGCTGTTTCGCGAGGTAAAAAACACCTTACCCGACGATAAGCACCTCGGCGAATTTGTCCGTCTGCAGATTGCTTTCGCCAACTGTCTGCGCATGACCCTGCGCCGGGAACTGAATGCTGAGCAGCTCTCTCGTTATCTTGCTGCGGAGGATTTACGTAATGTCATGGACGCCAACTCACCGGCGAACCGTATTTTGCTGATCATGGGGGAGTGGCTGGCCGTGCGGCGGCGAAACGGGCAACTCTCAGACATTCTGTTCCATAGCCTGAACAACCGTCTGAACGACATGTCTATCGTCCTTTCCGGCTGCGAGCGCATTGCGACCACGCCGGTGCCGTTTGCCTACACGCTGATTTTGCACCGCACGGTATATCTGTTCTGCATCATGCTGCCGTTCGCGCTGGTTGTGGACCTGCACTACATGACGCCCTTTGTCTCTGCGCTGATTTCTTATACCTTTATTTCGCTGGACACCCTGGCGGAAGAGCTGGAAGACCCGTTTGGCACAGAAGATAACGACCTGCCGCTGGACGCCATCTGCAACATGATGGAACGCGATCTGCTGCAGATGAATGATGAAGAGAACATTCCGGACAGGCTGATGCCGGATAAGCACTATCAGCTGACCTGACGGGCGTTCCACTCGTCGCGGTTAATCTCCCACAGCTCGGAGTCCAGCATCCCGCTGACGTAGGCTTTCTTCTCCGTTCTGATAAGCCGCATGCCGCTACTGTCCGAAATACGACGGGAGCGGCTGTTGGCGGCGGCCTTCGGGGCCCGCAAAACGGATTTGTTTAGCGTGTTGAACCAGTAATCCGTCGCGGCAATGCTGGCTTCGCGCATATATCCGTGCCCCTGAAACTCCGGCGCGAGCCAGAACCCGCGGTTGTTATCCTCGACGTCGTACAGGCAAATAATGCCCATCAATTCATCCGGCTCCTCACGTCGCCGGATGCTCCAGAACCAGGCAATCCCTTTTGCCATATCCGGCAGCGCCACGTTGTTGACATAGTTTTCCGCGCCGTTATCCGGGTAGGGCCAGGGGACGGAAGAGACCATATAACGGACGATCTCCCAGCGCGGATACAGCGTTTGTATCTGGGCGGCATCTTCGGCAACCAGCGGTTTCAGCAGTAAGCGTTCTGTCATGAGCGTCGGTATGGTCATCCGCGGATCTCCCTTTTTAGGCGTTATGCTTTTGTTTGCGTTCTGGTATTTTCATCTATATGACGTTCTGTTTAGTTGCGTTGTAACGTATTTACTACCAAAATTTTGCTCTGCTGAGCGTTCGACTACCATCAGATTAGTTGGGCTAACTTACCTACCCACATAAGGAATAATGTATGGTTTGCCTGGAATGAATCCTGAGACCAATCTCCCCGGTTATGATTATGCGCGAATGGCAGGTTTAGGGGCTGCAGATTTCGATTTCAAAGCACTGGGTTCCGCCATGGACTGTAATCGCGAATTTGCTCAGGCCGGTGTCATTTATTCTGATGGTACTCAACGCTACCTGGTTCGCTCTGGTCAGCGTCATCCTAATGGCCAAAGTGGTAAAAACATTATCGGTACCATTCAGTCACTGGCGGTATTCTGATGAAGTTTTTGAGTTTGTTAACCGGACGGGTTTTCCAGGATCTCCTGCAACATGGTAAAGATATAGAGGAGGCTATTGCTCGTCGTGATACCCGCCTTCTGGATAATTCCACTCCCGAGCTGGAACGGTATTTTTCGCGCCCCCTCAGCGAGCTTCCGCGTCAAAATCCTTACCCGGTAGCTATGCTGTTACCTTTGTTTTTAGTGGCGTTTGCGCTAAACCTTTTGCCTTTTCTCAGCACGTTGCAGGGTTTGTCACCTTTACATCATGCATTGAGCTTTTTCTTACCATCATTGACGATGACAGGCGCGCTCATTGTGACAAGCGTACTCCTGGCTCGTGGAAAGACGTCGGGATTGTCGGGCTTTATGGCGTTGTTCATCATCCTGCTGATAACGACCCTCGTTCAGGTTCTACATGTCATGCTTTCTCATGATGGAAGCCTCTGGCCACACGTCATTGCATCTTTCGCGCTGTTACTTTGTCGGGTGGTGATGAACGGCAGCGGCTTTGTTCTGTTTACGCTCTATTGTCGTACTCAGCGTCTTGCCAGATTGGCACGGGAAATGCGGCTAAAAAGCCGTTAAAGGGGGAGGTTATGACATTACGAAAAGCCACGCCACAGGAAGCCGAAACACTCTGGAATATACGCAATCAGGCGATTCGTCACGGCTGTACAACCAGTTACGACGCTGAGGTCATTGCGCGCTGGACGCCCGATCTGATGCCCGAACGCTATCGGCAAATGGTCATTGAATACCCTTTTTACGTGGTTGAAGATGAAAAGGGCGATGTTGCGGCAACCGGCTACCTCGATCTGGATACCCATTGCCTGGAGGCGATTTTCACCTTGCCCGCAGCCTCCGGCAAAGGCATGGCGACCCGGATTATCGAGGTCCTCAAACATGAGGCCCGTAGCCGGGGGATAACCCGCCTGACGCTTGATGCAACGCCTAACGCCCAGTCGTTTTATCAGAAGCTGGGGTTTGTGACGCTGCGCGAAAACTATCATCACTCGCGTATGGCGGGGGCTGATTTACGCTGTTTTGAAATGGCGATTACTCTGTAATGTGAGGAAAACATGGCTGTTACGGTACGATCTCTATGCAAAGACGACTATTCCCAATGGCGACCGCTGTGGGACGGCTATACCCATTTTTATGATTGCTACCTTGAGGAATCCGTCACCGCAGCGACGTGGGAAAGGGCGCTCTCAGCGCATTCATCGATGTTCTGCCGGGTCGTGGAGAAGGACGAAAAGATCATCGGTTTCGCAATGTGTATTCTGCACGAAGGCACCTGGTCAACCGCGCCCATCTGCTACCTGGAAGATCTGTTTGTTGATGCTGCCGAACGCGGGACGGGGGCCGGTAAGGCGCTCATTGACGCTCTGATTGAGGAAGGCAAGCGCGAAGGGTGGTCGAAACTGTACTGGGTCACCCGGGAGAACAACCCGGCGCGTAAACTTTATGACAAATATGGTGAAGCTGACGACTACGTCCGCTACCGTCTCTCCCTCTAAGACTTCAAGGCCTGTGTTTGTATCACACTGTATCAGCGTCCCGGATACATACACAGGCTTGCAATAAACCCGCTTTCGCACATATCCGCTATACATTGAGGTGTTGTGATATCCCCGTGAATTGTACTCAACCGGAGATACCAACTTGTTCAGCAAACTTGCTTACTCAACCCTCGCACTGACCGTTTCGCTTGGCACCGTGATGTCCTGTCAGGCGGAAGCCACCGGCACGAATTTCGCGGCCGCCTTTGATCATCCCCAGCAAATTAACGCTGGCGATCTGAACGTCGGTTATGTCGACATTGGCCCGAAAGACGGTCAGCCGGTTATTTTATTGCACGGCTGGCCCTACGATATTCACAGCTATGCCGAGGTTGCACCCGTACTGGCGGCAAAAGGGTACCGGGTCATTGTGCCGTCTCTGCGCGGCTACGGTACCACGCGCTTCCTGTCAGCAAACACACCGCGCAACGGCCAGCCCTCGGCGATGGCGAAAGACATCGTTAATCTGATGGATGCCCTGAATATCAGGCAGGCGGTATTTGCAGGCTATGACTGGGGCGCCCGGACGGCGGATATCGTCGCGGCGCTGTGGCCAGAGCGCGTAAAATCACTGGTGTCGGTGAGCGGGTATCTCATCAGCAGCCAGCAGATTGGCAAACAGCCGCTGCCGCCAAAAGCAGAGCAGCAGTGGTGGTATCAGTTCTATTTCGCCACCGAGCGCGGTGCTGAAGGCTATGCCAAAAACACGCATGACTTTGCACGCTTAATCTGGTCGCAGGCCTCGCCTGACTGGAAATTCAGCGACGCGGTCTTTAACGCCAGCGCCAAATCCCTCGATAACCCGGACCACGTCGCGGTGACGCTCAGTAACTATCGTTGGCGTTTAGGGCTGGAAAAAGGCGAGCGCAAATACGACCGCTACGAGCAAAAACTGGCCACGCTGCCGAATATCACCGTACCAACGATCACCATCGAAGGCGGCAACAACGGCGCGCCGCATCCGGCACCGCAGGCCTATGCAGCTAAATTTACCGGCAAATATGAGCACCGCACCTTCGGCGCAACCGTGGGGCACAATCCGCCTCAGGAAGATCCGCAGGATTTCGTTAAGGCGGTTATCGACGCGGATAAGCTGTGAAATGTGCTATTTTCAGTACGTTACCCTTCGGTCTGGAGAGTTCGGTGGAACATATTGACCACATCCTTGTCGTCGATGACGACAGGGATATTCGTGAACTGATTGTCGACTATCTCGTTAAGTCCGGTTATCGCGCCTCCGGCGCGGCGAACGGCAAAGAGATGCGTGCCGTGCTGGATAAACAGCATATCGACCTGGTGGTGCTGGATATCATGATGCCCGGTGACGACGGCCTTACGCTGTGTCGAGAGCTGCGCGTCGGGAAGTATAAAGATTTGCCCATTCTGATGCTGACCGCGCGCAACGAGGAGACGGACAGAATCCTGGGGCTGGAGATGGGGGCGGATGATTACGTCGTGAAGCCGTTTGTCGCGCGTGAACTGCTGGCGCGCATTAAAGCGATTTTACGGCGTTTTCGCACAATGCCGCCCAATTTACAGGTAACGGAAGCAGGGCGGCTGGTGATGTTCGGTGAATGGCAGCTCGATACCGTCGCTCGCCACTTAATCGACCCGGAAGGGGTGATCGTCGCGCTCAGCGGAGCGGAGTATCGTCTGCTGCGCGTTTTCCTTGACCATCCGCAGCGCGTGCTGACCCGAGACCAATTGCTCAACCTGACGCAGGGGCGAGACGCCGAGCTGTTTGAACGCTCAATCGACCTGCTGGTTAGCCGGGTTCGCCAGCGTCTCAATGAAGATGCCCGCACGCCCGCCTATATCAAAACCGTGCGCAGCGAAGGCTACGTCTTTACGATGCCGGTGACCATCAAAGAGGTTAACGAATGACGATCTGGCCGCGCTCGCTGCTGGCCCGTTTGCTGCTCGTCGTGCTGGCCGGTCTGCTGCTGGCTAACGCGCTGAGCCTGACGCTGGTCATGGTTGAACGCATGCACAGCGCCCGCACGGTGATGCTCGGTAATCTGGAAAACGATGTCGCAACCAGCGTCGCCATTTTAGACCGCTTACCGGCCAGCGAACGCGCCGCCTGGCTGCCGCGGCTTGAACGAGGTAACTATCGTTATATCCTGGGCACAGGGGAACCCGGCGAAGCGCCGACGGATAAGCGTTCGCAGGACGCCATCAGAACCTTAAAAGCGACGCTGGCCGCGCATTACCCGCTTCGCTTTACCGCCGTTCCTGGCGCCATTTCACATATTCAGGCCCACCTTACGTTACGTGATGGCGCACCGCTGACCATTGACCTGATCCCACGCATGCCGCCCGTCGCCAGCTGGCTCCCGGTCGTCCTCATCCTGCAGCTGCTCGTGCTGGCCGTCTGCGCCTGGATCGCCGTGCGGCAGGTGGTACGGCCTTTTTCACACTTTACCCGCGCGGTGGATGCGCTGGATCCGGCGGCCAGCACGCCTATGACGGAAAAAGGGCCGCTTGAGGTGCAGCGGGCAGCGCATGCCTTCAACGTCATGCAGGCGCGCATACAGTCTTATCTCCGGGAACGCGCGCAGATCCTGGCCTCGATTTCTCACGATCTCCAGACGCCCATTACCCGCATGAAGCTGCGCGTCGAAATGGCCGGAGAGCCTGAACTTCGCGACAAGCTCCTGAACGACCTTGATAATATGTCTCGTCTGGTACGGGAGGGCATTGCGTATGCCCGGTCATCGGAATCACTGGAGGAGACGTCACTGAAGCTGGAGCTGAACGCCTGGATCAACAGCATCGCCTGCGATTATCAGGACATCGGTAAAAACGTGCACTTTCAGGCAAGCGAAACCCGCTTGCCCATCGTCACGCGGCCGCAGGCGCTTCGCCGGGTGATGACCAACCTGCTGGATAACGCCCTCAAATTCGGCGAGCGTGCTGCGATTGCGATAGACGTTTCGTCGGACAGCGAGGTCATTATTCACATTATGGACGACGGACCGGGAATACCCGAAGCCGAGCTGGAGGCGGTTCTGCAGCCGTTTTATCGGGTTGAAACCTCGCGTAACCGCGATACCGGCGGGACAGGACTCGGCTTGGCGATTGCCGCGCAGCTGACCGCACAGCTGGAAGGAAAACTCAGGCTGGCGAACCGCGCCGGGGGCGGACTGGATGTCGCCATTACGCTACCGCGTCGTTCGTAGAATTGTACGGCTTTGTATCTCCCGGCCTGGGCGATACAGAGCCAGACAAAACCCACGCGTTTACACATACCCTGAACACATCCGCACGATGAAATAGCCTCACTGCAGTGTCGCAGGACATGTCATGTGAGGTCACTATGTTTCTGGTAATCGCTTTTCTGGGCGGGATGATAAGCCTGCTCAGCCCATGTACGCTCCCGGTTATTCCACTCCTGTTCGCCGGTTTCCAGGGGCAGCGTCGGCATATTCTGGCCCTGCTTGCGGGGATGATCGTGATGTTCACTCTGGTGGCAATGGTCGTCACCGTCGCCAGCGAGTGGATAACAGAGGCAACCATTGTCGGGCGCTGGATCGCGCTCGTCATTCTGGCCACCGCCGCGCTGGCCTTGATTTTCCCGTCTTTCGCCCAGCGTATTGCGGGACCGGCCGTCAGCGCGGGAAATGTTCTCAACAGCCGTAGCGGGCAAACGCGCGGAATGGCATCGGCTTTTCTGGCCGGGCTAGCGGTTGGGCTGCTCTGGTCTCCCTGCGCCGGGCCTATTCTGGGCGCGATTTTCAGCATTAATATTGCGGGGCATTCGGCCATCGCCACAGGCGCACTGCTTGCCGCCTATGGCAGCGGATGCGCGCTGATGCTGGGTCTACTCGTGTTCGGCGGACGCTCGCTGATGGCACCACTGAGAGCAAAATCGGCGCTAATGGCGAAGTTGCGTCAGGGTGCGGGGGTGGCGATGTTAGCCGCAGTCGTCCTGAACGCGACGGGGATGACTTCGCTACTGAAAGGGGCAAACGGCGTCGCGGACCGTCTTGAGACGGCGCTCTTGAATCTGGCGAAACCTGCCACCGCGCCGGTGAAGCTCCAGCCGGTAGTCATGACAGAGCCCAGCAGCCAGCTGCCTTCGCTAAGCGGTGGAACAGGGTGGATAAACGGTGACCCTGTCACGTCTGAATCGTTACGGGGAAAGGTTGTACTGATTGATTTCTGGACGTGGGACTGCATTAATTGCCAGCATACGCTCCCCCATGTGCGGGAGTGGGCCACAAAGTACCAGCCGCAAGGTCTGGTGGTGATTGGCGTTCACACCCCGGAATATCCCTGGGAGAAACCGCTGTCGTCGGTTAAAAATGCGGTGAAGAAATGGCAACTGCCGTATCGGGTGGTGACGGATAACAACTATCAAATCTGGAATGCGTTCGGCAACCAGTACTGGCCAGCACATTACTATTTTGATGCCAAAGGGCAGCTGCGCTATACCGCCTTTGGCGAAGGTGACTATGAGCAACAGGAAAAGGTTATCCAGCAGCTGCTCAAAGAAGCCCGCTCATAATCGGATCAGGGCTGGCGTTGAGCCACGATAAACAACCTTGGAAAAGCCAGCAGTATCTGCCCGTTTTCCTGGAGCGGATACTGCTCTTCCAGCAGTTCATGGTAGCGTTTCAGGAACCGTTTCTGCTCGCTCTCGTTCAGTTCCTGAAGCCAGGGGCGCAGGCCGGTGGCGCTTACCCAGTCAATAATCGCCTGATGAGAGCTCATTTTGTGATAATAGGTTGTCCGCCAGATATCCACGTCACAGCCAGCTTCCGACAGAATATCGTAATAAGCGTGTACGCCCGGCAGCGGTTCGCGGCCACGATCTGGGTAGTCTTGCTCCAGCGCCACTTCACGCATCGCCACATGGGTGGGTTCCAGCCAGTTATCAGGCATCTGGATCGCCAGCACGCCATTTAGCTTAAGCAGGGAGACTAGATGCGGCAGGAGATCGTAATGGTCCGGAATCCATTGCAGCGACGCGTTGGCATAAATCAGGCTCAGCGGCTGGCCGGGCGTGTACTGACGAATATCGGCCTCTACAAAATGGCAATCGGGTAAGGCGGCGCGTGCTTCCTCGAGCATGGCAGGGGAGTTATCGACCCCGGTGATGTGAGCAGAAGGCCAACGATGCTTCAACAGCGCGGTGCTGTTTCCCGGTCCGCAGCCCAAATCCGCGATGGTAGCGGCCTCATCCAGAGGAACTCTGGCGAGCAGTTCTGCGGCCGGACGCGTTCTTTCTGCGCCAAATTGCAGGTAAAGAGAAGGGTTCCAGTCGGCCATTATCAATTCTCCGTTTTGCATGTTTCTGCAAGAATAGCACAGGCAGATGCCTGCAAAGCGGTATTGGCGAGGGTGTTTGGCCAGATGAAGCCAGCAGAGTCAGAAAATGAGGAGAGGTGCAAAAAATAATAAAACGGAAATATTACCCCTTAAAAGATTAAGGGGCAATACATTTATTGTAATTATTTTATGATTATTGTTTTTTAATATTTTATCGGCAAAGTGCTTCTTATGCTCTGTACCCGAAACTTTAAATATTAGATAATCATCGATGGGTATATCCCTGGTGTTTCGTAGGTCTTTGACCTCCTGGCCGCTTAGTTTTGCGAGAACTTCGTGGTCAGGTACTTTTTAAGTATAGGGAATATGCGGCACAATGAAAGCTGTCCTAAAAGACAGGTGATAATAGTTTCAGGTGTTATTATCAGGAACAAGAGCATGAATTCTGTCATTGAATTTTTTTTACACGACTACGATGATTTACCCCCAGCATTAGCGCGCGAACTTTACCGACTCCGGAGAAAAACGTTTCGGGACCGACTCGACTGGAAAGTGGAATGCGTCGAAGGTATGGAGAAGGATCAATTTGATTCCCATAACACGACATATTTACTGGGTATGTATGATGGACAGCTGTTATGCGGCGCACGATTTATTAACGCAACGCAACCCACAATGATAAGCGAAATTTTTCATAATTATTTCGACAACCCCATTATTTTTCCCGCAGATGTCCCTTGTTGTGAAGTGAGCCGTTTATTTTTAGATAAAGAAATACGAGATTCCGCAAGTCTGCATGGCGTGCCCGCCAGTAAAGCATTGTTTCTTGCAATGAATATTTATTGCATGAAGAACAAATATCATGGAATGTATGCTGTAGCCAGTCGTGGAATGTATGCCATATTTCGCCATGCGAACTGGAAAGTTGAAGTTATTCAGCGTGGTGTTTCTGAAAAAGGCGAGGTTATTTACTATATTTATATGCCCGCCAGCACCAGCATTATTGAAGACATTATTAGCAAAGACAAATCCAGTCACTGGCTTCGCGAAATGCTCGAGCACTTACGCCATTTATAACCAGTGGCTGAGGCTCAGTCCTCCAGTAACCGGAGTTCCGTTCCAAGTTTTATTGCGTGCCTTGCATTATTCACGCCGAGCTTTTTCATGATGTTGCCCATATGGAATTTAACGGTGCGCTCAGCAATAGACAATATAACAGAAATTTCTGCGTACGTTTTTCCGGCGCTGACCCATTTAAGGATTTGGCGCTCACGTGGCGACAGGAAAACATTCTTTTTCTGCTGATGCTGACTATACAGATTGAGTGTCTTCTGGTGTAACTGAACAAGGAAGCGTAGAAAATGCGGCCGATATTTTTCAATGTCAATCCCAGAATGCTTAGGACTGATGACGGATAAGACAACAAGGTTATTCAAATAGTCATGCAGAGGAAACGTCTGTCCCTGATAAATATCATACTGGACACTTTCGTCGAAAATACGCGTCAGGTTATAACCATCTGACAGGACAACATCACTTTCCCAGAAAAAATCTTCCACACAGCGCAAAGCCCGAATGATAACAGGGTCAATGAACTGATATTTTTTTTCAAGGTAGATAGTAAACCACTCTGGACTGTTATTGATTATCCTCATCTGTGAGGGATCTTTCTTGTTCATAATGGCGTAGGCGAAGACGATCCCTTTGAAGTCCTCAAAAAACGCGTCCAGCTCACTCTGAATTTGCGTATTGATCGTTAAGTCGTTGTAATATGTATCCTTCACGTGAGTTGCTGCCTCCTGTACGAGTGGAGGAGCAAGTATAATATGCTTCGTTATCTGTAGCGAGTCGCATTTTAATCCAGTCAACAGATAAGACAGGCTGCCTCAACTGGCAGCCTCGTGAACGTTTGGGATTTTTGAATGGTAAATGCAGATGACTTAGGGAATTGTTGATGTTTTTATCGAATTTCGAAATCGTTCACTAAATATAGTAGGCTGCAAAATTTAGGAGGTTTTACCCTTTTCCCTCAGGTTCATACAAATTGAAATCAGGATTTAAACCAGTGGGTTACATAATGCCTTTCAGGGCAATATGATAAAGCAGCATGATGGTTTTACCGTCGACAATCCTGCCGGTTTCAATGCGGCGTAATGCCTCTTCAAGCGTCATTTCCAGCACGTCGATATCTTCTCCCTCAGCCTTGATCCCGCCGCCGGCGCCGGTTCTGTCTTTCGGCTGATACTCGGCAAGATAAAAATAGAGTTTTTCCGTGACAGAGCCCGGGCTCATATAGGCTTCAAAGATTTTCTCTACGCGCGTAACGTGGAATCCGGTCTCTTCTTCCGCTTCTGCTTTGATGCGGCTTTCAGGATCCATGTTGTCCAGCAATCCCGCCGCCGCTTCAATTAAATCGTCCTCATGGCCGTTGATAAAAACAGGGAAGCGGAACTGGCGCGTCAGGATGACCGTCTTTTTCTCACGGTTGTAGAGAAGAATCGTCGCGCCGTTGCCACGGTCATAGACTTCCCGCTGTTGCCGCTGCCATTCGCCATCACGGCGCTGCAGGTCGAAGGTGTATTTTTTAAGGATGTACCAGTTATCTGACAGGGTTTCACTGTTAATGATGCGCACATCTGCACGTTTTGATTGCACGATTGTTCCTCCTTACGTAGAGTAATACTCATAAACAGCAACATCATGCACTTTCAAGGTTAAACATGCAACATCAGGAAAACAGGATGCTCACTCGTCAGCGAAAACAATTGATCCTTCAAAAGCTGAGTGCCGAAGGTCAGGTCCAGTCAAAAGCGCTGAGCATTCTTTTCGACGTCTCTGAAGACACTATCCGGCGCGATCTCCGCGAGCTGGCGGCAGAAGGGCGTTTGCAGCGTGTTCACGGCGGCGCACTACCGTCATCTTCCGCAATTGCTCCGTTTGCCGAACGGCAATCCGTGAAGATGGATGCAAAAAAAAGGGTGGCCCGGAAAGGGGCCCAGCTGATTTCATCAGGCCAGGTGGTGATTATCGACGGTGGCACGACAACCTCGGAGCTGATTACCTTTTTCCCGCCTGACTTGCGCATCACCGTGGTGACGCACAGCCCGAGTATTGCTCTGGGGCTTGTTGATCATCCTGCCATTGAGGTGATTTTGATCGGCGGACGGTTGTATAAACACTCGATTGTTGCGGTCGGCGCGGCGGCCATCGAAGGCATAGAGAATATTCATGCAGATCTGTTCTTTATGGGCGTGACTGGTATTCATCCGGATGCGGGGCTGACAACCGGCGATTTCGAAGAGGCATGCATCAAACGTGCATTTTCCGGCAGAGCCGCGGAAACGGTCGTTCTGGCGTCTTCGGAAAAGATCAACACCGCGTCGTCGTTTGTGATTGGCGATGTATCATCAGTGAATACCATCATCGTTGAAGACGGTACAGATAAGGAGTGGATCCGCGCGGTATCGGAAAAGGGGGTATCCGTCGTGCTGACCTCAGATCGTGACAGCCTCTGACAGCCAGCGACTGGCTGTCAGGATTTAGCGTCTAAAATGTTCTCAAGCGAAATATTTGGGCTACCGACTTTGCGGCGTATGGCATACGGCTTCGATGTTATGACCATCAGGCGAGATGACAAAAGCGGCATAGTAATTTTCACCATAGGAACGTAGCCCCGGCTCACCGTTATCACGTCCGCCAGCGCCCAGCGCGGCATGGTAAAAATCATCTACCTGCTGACGGGTCTTGGCCACAAACGCCAGATGCAGAGGCGCCGGTTTGTCATTTGTCTGGAAAAGGCAAAGCGAAACGTCGCCAGAGCTCATCTCAACACCATAATCCGGCGCGCCTTCATCGACGAGTTCAACACCAAGCGGACGAAGCGCCTCGAGGAAGAAGGTTTTACTTTTTTCATAATCGCTGACGCCAAATTTCACATGATCAAACATTATCGACTCCTTGAAAGCGATAGAGAAATGAAGAGTATAGAAGGTGGCAGGAGTCGAATATGAGCACAGGTGCGTCTATGTGACAGATATCTCGTTACATAGCAGACTGTTTCCGTCCAACAAATGTCCAGCGAAGGTAATCGTAAATCCAGTTAAACAGCATCGTGTACGGCAGGAAAAACAGTACCAAACCAATCTCAACAAAAAATGCCTCCGTCATCGTTAAATGCAGCATCACCATGGCCACAGGAATTAACGTGATGATAAGTCCGGCTTCGAAACAGGCCGCATGGAGCGCGCGGACGAGGAACGTTCTTTCAAACTGGTATTTTTTCTGAAGAGCGTCAAAGAATTTGTTAAACACAAAATTCCAGGCCGTGGCGGTAAGCGCGGATATCACGGACAACGAGCCAGACTGGAGTACCGACACGTTCATCAGCCAGGCAAGCGACAGCGCGATGATAATGTTGGCCGTGACTTCAAAAATGACCGCGTGGAAAATCCTTTCTCTAAAGCTTTTATCTAATTCAATTTCCATAAGTTTACGGCAGCAGTGGGCAAAGGCTGAAGTATATCAAACGTCTTTCAACCATGTGTAAACGTAGACGTTGGGTCGTGCGGGGCCTCGACACAAATCATGCCTGAAAAGGTGGCTTCACATGATTCAATGGACCAGGTCAATCATGACCGCAGAAATGCAGATTTTGCCTCCACTTACGTTAGTGCGCATAATGTATATTATGTTAAATTGCATTTATTGGTCTATTCTCCATGGTGCTCTCATGCAGCTACACAAATTAGTACGTTGGTGTCCTCCCTTCTCGATAAAATCCACTGTCGATGACAAACCTTTTGAGAAAAACTCACAGCACCATTCGATAGCACATGCTGGTACCCTTCATGCCAGTGCAATAACCTGTCGCATACAGAATTGCTGGCAATAAAAGAAGGAACACAGAATGAAGTATGTGAATCTGGGTCGTAGCGGTTTGCAAGTCTCCCGTCTTTGCCTCGGTTGTATGAGCTATGGTGAACCTGAACGCCTGCCTCAACCCTGGTCCCTGGATGAAAAAGCGTCACGGCCACTCATCCGTCAGGCGCTTGAAGCAGGCATTAATTTTTTTGATACCGCGAATATCTACTCGGGCGGAAGTTCTGAAGAGATCACAGGAAAAGCGCTGAGAGAAATGGCCAGACGCGACGAGATCGTTGTGGCGACAAAGACCTTCTTTCCATGGCGCAACTCACCCAATACCGGGTTTCTTTCCCGCAAGGCCATTTTTCAGTCTATTGACGATAGCCTGATGCGCTTAGGTATGGATTATGTGGATCTCTTTCAGATTCACCGCTTTGACCACTCTA